>JASJDO010000096.1 GCA_030065115.1 Rhizobiaceae bacterium
GGAGGATTGCCATTTAACCTGGCTCCCGGTCTGGCAGAAACTGTTGGTGCTGACCACATGGCATCCGACGCATTTGAGGCTCTTGCAATAGCAGCGTCTATTTGCGAAAAAAAACCAATATTCGAATCCAGTAGTGACTATGCTCAATAAGCTGATCTTTTTCCAAAACGCACTAGCACCGGATTGCATCCAAATGGAGGTAAGCTCTTTTGGACGATAGGGCAGGCAGTACTTCTGAGATGAGTTTCCTTGATGGCGAAAGCCATTTCGGTAACCTAGAATCGAGTCAGATTGTTTCGATTCTTGGCGCGTCTTCCGATGTCGTACTAGTGGTCGGCAAGGATGGGGAAATCAAGGATGCCAGCTTCAGGTCACAAGATCTGTTTGCAATCGGAGGTCGCTCTTGGGTCGGACGCAATATTCATGATGTAGTCACGATTGAGAGTGAGCCAAAGGTTCGCGAGATGCTGGAAGATTTGAACGCTTCAAGCACAGGTGCTTCCCGTGAGATAAATCATGTCATGCTTGATGGTGATGACACCCCCGTCTCCTACCAGGCGATACAACTGAACAAGGATGGCGATGCGCTGTTTTTTGGTCAGGATATCTCCCGTATCGCCGCATTACAGCGTAGGCTGATGAGCTCACAACTTGCCATGGAGCGCGAAGTTGCTAGGTTGCGAAATGCGGAAAATCAATATCGTGCCGTATTCCAGTTGAACAAAACGCCTCAGTTTGTGATTGAGGTGGATACGCTCAGGATATTCGATGTTAACACAGCTGCTGCGCGTCTTTTGGGTGAGCCGTTGAACCGGATTGCAGGCAAGAAAATTCAGTCGATTTTCCGGGAGAAAGACTCGTCCGTTCTGCACAAGTTTTTAATGTCAGCCATCAATGCAAGTGAAGCTTCCCAAACGGATGTACAACTGATCACTGGTGAAACACTTGATGTTTCGGTTTCAAATTTTTCACAGGATGGAAAGAACTATCTGTTTCTGACACTTCTGCCACGAGGCGGGGATGTTGATAATTTGCCAAGTGCTACGGAGCGCAAAGTCCTTTCTCTTGTCGAACAAATGCCTGATGCATTTGTTCTGACGGATGAAAACCGCATCATCTACACGGCAAATACGGCGTTTTGCGAACTTGTGAATGTTGCTGGCCCATCTGCAGTTGAGGGTAGAACGCTCGACACGTTTTTTGAGCGTCCGAGTGTTGACTGCAATGTTCTTCTTGCGAATGTCCGCAAGCACGGAGTAGTGCGCCGGTTTGCATCCTCAATTCGCACCCAGTTTGGGCAGGGTGTAAATGTCGAAATCGCAGCCAGCCAACTGGAAGTAAGTTCAGAAATGGTGTTGGGCTTTTGGCTCAGGCCTACTCAGAATTTGGTCATGGGCGCGGAAGTTGAGCAGGAAAATGTTTCCCGGACAAATGAACAGATCGCCAATCTGGTAGGGCATATGCCACTTAAGGATATTGTTCGTCAAACAACCGACATGATTGAAAAATTGTGCATCGAAACCGCTCTTGATTTGACACAGAACAATCGCGCCTCTGCGGCGCAAATGCTGGGTGTCAGCCGGCAAAGCTTGTATTCGAAGCTCGGTAGAGACGGAACAAAAGACCGAGGGTAAATTTCTCTCAATTAATTAGTGTCAAAAATTATTGACAATTCAAATTGTCAATAATAGCATTTTTATATGTCTGCCACCGCCTCACCATCAGCGCAAACGGCGCAGGCTGTGAGACGTTTTCCTTCTCTCGCGGCGTCATTGGAACTCTTGAAACCTATTACCTGGTTTCCGCCTATGTGGGCGTTTATGTGTGGTGCAGTATCAAGCGGCGCTTCATTTCTAGACAATTGGCACCTTGTTCTGGGTGGGATTGTGCTTTCTGGCCCGCTTGTGTGTGCCATGAGTCAAGCGATTAATGACTGGCACGATCGGCACGTGGATGCGATTAATGAGCCTGAACGACCGATACCGTCAGGTCGCGTTCCCGGACGTTGGGGCTTGTACATAGCAATACTCTGGAGTTGCCTGTCTTTGGCATGGGCCGCACTATTTGGATATTGGGTGCTCGCGGCTACGGTCATTGGAATTTTCATGGCTTGGGCCTACAGCGCACCACCGTTTCGATTGAAGCTCAATGGTTGGTATGGAAATACCGCAGTCGCTTTTTCTTATGAGGGGCTGGCCTGGTTTACAGGCGCAGCAATTCTGTTTGGCGGGTTGCCCGATTATCGAATTATTGCACTTGCCGTCTTATATAGCATAGGCGCGCACGGGATCATGACGCTGAACGATTTCAAGTCAGTCGCAGGTGATCGTGAGATGAATGTGCGCACTTTGCCCGTACAGCTTGGGGAGCACCGGGCCGCAATGGTTGCGAGTGTGATAATGACCATCCCCCAACTGGTTGTCATTGGCTTACTGGTGGTCTGGAACTTGCCCAGTTTTGCCGTGATTGTTTGTGCATTGCTGGCTGCGCAAATATTTCTGATGGTGAAATATCTGGGCAATCGCGATCAACTTCTTGCTCAGCCAAAACGTAATGCGGCTCTGTATAACGCAACTGGAACAACGCTTTATGTGCTTGGTATGTTGGCCAGCGCCATTGGTGTTGGAAGCGGATTGGGAGGTATTCAATGACCTCCGTTACTTCTGAGATCAAATATTTTTCATGGGTTTCAATCATTCGTTTGGGGCTTGTGCAAACGGCTCTCGGTGCAATTGTTGTTCTGACCACATCGACCCTTAACCGTATCATGGTGGTTGAATATGCATTGCCGGCAATCTTGCCAGGCGCTTTAGTGGGTCTGCACTATGCCATACAAATGACACGGCCCCGATGGGGCTATGGTGCCGATGTTGGTGGAAGAAGAACCCCCTGGATCGTCGGCGGAATGATGGTTCTTGCGATCGGAGGGTTTCTAGCTGCATTGGGCACAGCTTTAATGGCGGACCAGTTTGCCGTTGGATTATGTGTCACGATCCTGGCCTTTTTGTTGATTGGATTGGGCGTAGGGGCCGCTGGAACCTCGCTCCTGACATTGCTTGCAGTGCGTGTTGCACCCAATCGACGACCGGCGGCTGCTTCCATTGTGTGGATTATGATGATTGCCGGATTTGTTGTCACCGCAATAGCGGCAGGCAGTCAGCTTGACCCATACACGCCAACAAGGCTGGTGGCTGTATCGGCAAGTGTGTCTATTGTGGCCCTATTGGTGGCAACTTGCTCGGTTTGGGGCATTGAAGGAAAACCCTTACCTAACTCTGTTGATGTTTCCGGGGGTAAAGCCAACAAACCAGATTTCAAGAAAGTGTTTCTGGAAGTCTGGGCGGAGAAAAAGGCGAGGCAGTTTACAATATTCGTCTTTGTGTCGATGCTCGCCTACAGTGCGCAAGACCTCATATTGGAACCGTTTGCCGGATTGGTCTTTGGCATGACGCCAGGTGAGTCAACGAAACTTACCGGGGTTCAAAATGGTGGCGTCATGCTTGGCATGATCATGGTCGCTGTAGTTGGTAGCGCAATCGGCGGGAAACGGCTTGGCTCAATGAGGTTCTGGGCCGTCGGGGGATGTCTTGCGTCCGCGTTCGCGTTTGTGGGTTTGGCAATTTCAGGCAATTTTTCTGACGTATGGCCGCTGAGAGCAAATGTGTTTTTCCTTGGATTGTCCAATGGCGCATTTGCGGTTGCTGCAATCGGATCCATGATGGGGCTGGCAAGCGACGGAGGTCAGTCGCGCGAAGGAACACGCATGGGGCTTTGGGGAGCGTCTCAGGCAATCGCTTTTGGCCTAGGGGGCTTTTTGGGAACAGTGGCTGTTGATGTGGCAAGGGCCATTTTAGGAGAGTCATCAATAGCTTACGGATCAGTCTTCGGTTGTGCGGCTTTGCTTTTTGCAGTTTCTGCGGCACTTGCATGGCAGGTTGCGCCACCAGCCGAATTGAAGGCGGAAAGAGAAACCTCACCTGAAACAGCAACCGGTGACATTTCATTACAGCCGGCAGAATAATTCGGAGGCAGAAGCAATGGACAAGTATGACGTGATCGTGGTTGGTGGAGGTCCGTCCGGTGCAACAGCTGCGAATGATCTGGCGCTTCACGGTAAGAAAGTACTCCTATTAGATAAGGACGGCCGCATCAAACCCTGCGGTGGTGCTATCCCGCCTCGTCTGGTGCGTGATTTTGAAATTCCGGATGAACTGCTGCGCGCGCGCATCCGTTCAGCCCGAATGATTTCGCCCAAAGGCAAATCGGTCGATATGCCAATCGAAAACGGATATGTGGGCATGGTCGATCGGGAGGTCTTCGATGAATGGCTGCGCAATCGCGCGCAGAAATCAGGTGCTACTCGCCTTAAGGGTGAGTTTGTTGAAATTGCAAGAGGCGATAACCAGGAGTTACGGGTTATCTATAGAGATAATGCTTCTGGTGATCTCAAGACAGTTGAGAGTGAACTTCTGATTGGCGCGGATGGTGCGCGTTCAAAGGTTTTGCGACAAGGATTGCCGAAAGTGAAACCGGCGCCTTGCGTATTTGCGTATCATGAGATCATCGAATCTCCTGAAATGGAAGACAACGCTTTATATGAGCCAACACGGTGTGATGTTTACTATCAGGGAAAGCTCTCACCAGATTTTTACGCGTGGGTATTTCCTCATGGCAAAACGGCAAGTGTCGGTGTGGGATCTGCGAAGAAAGGATTTTCGCTGCGTGGTGCTGTGGAAGAACTCCGCAAGGACGCTAACATGCAAAGCCAAACAATGATCCGTCACGAAGGAGCCCCAATTCCGATGAAGCCCATCAAGAAATGGGATAACGGAAAAGACATTATACTGGCAGGGGATGCAGCAGGTGTTGTGGCACCCGCATCCGGTGAAGGAATCTACTATGCAATGGCTTGCGGTCGTATGGTCGCCGACGCAGCATTACAAACTCTGAAAACCGGGGATGCAAGCAATCTGGCGGCGGCCCGTAAGACGTTCATAAAGGAACACGGTAAAGTTTTCTGGGTGCTCGGTTTGTTACAGTATTTTTGGTATGGCGGAGACTTCAGACGCGAGCAGTTCGTAAAGATCTGTGAAGACAAAGACGTCCAGCGTCTGACATGGGAAAGCTACATGAACAAGGAATTGGTTAAGCGTGAACCCATGGCGCATTTGCGTGTTTTTGTTAAAGATCTTGGCCATCTGCTCGGGTTTGCGAAGGTTTGAGTGCATTGGCCGAATTCGTTACATCACCGTCCGTTGCAGCACTGCTGTTAATAGTGTTGTGCATCGAGTGGGTAATGCTGACCGCTATATGGAAGGTGCAAGGCACAGGCATCCCCCCGCTGCAGGTTTTTTGCTTTCTGGGCGCAGGCGTAGCATTTGCAGGGGCCATAGGTTTTGCGCTTGCTGGCCCATCAGCATTGGGAATAGCGATTAGTCTTTCAATCGCATTCCTCTTTCATTTAACGGATTTGTTACTGAGGTGGCAAAAGCAGCCTTGATGTTGTCTAAGATTGCCATAAATATCAAAGCTGAAAAGTGCCCGGCGGTTCGGGAGTAATAGCTAACTGGAGGAAACTATGTTTCAAACCAAAACTATCATTAAAACCATTGCAGCTGCAGGGTTTCTGGCACTGTCCACTGGTGCGTCTTTTGCGGAAGGAGACCCAGTAGCAGGTGAGGCAGTTTTTAAGAAGTGCTCGAGCTGCCACATGATTGGGCCGGATGCAAAAAACAAGGTCGGACCGGCGTTGACAGGTATTATCGGCATGACTGCTGGGACCGTCGAAGGATATAAATACGGCAAGGACCTTGTTGCTGCTGGTGCAGCAGGGCTCGTTTGGACCGATGACGAGGTTTTCGAATATCTAAAAGACCCGAAAAAATATCTTCGTGCAAAACTTGATAATAAAAAAGCAAAATCGAAAATGTCATTCAAGCTTAAGAAGGAAGATCAGCGCAAGGACGTGATCGCCTACCTGAAAACATTCTCTCCTGAGGCGGAAGAAGGTGAAGCGGCTGAGAGTGAATCTACCACAACCAACTAGGTTTGTTCCTTGGTACAATTAATTTCGAACGGTCGCCTTGTGCGGCCGTTTTTGTTTATGGATTTCAGGTGTTGCGTTTAGCAACCCGGATCTTGATCTGATCCTTTGGTCTCGTTGTGAGTCGGGCCACAGGTTTAACCGTCTGGTTTGGCTCCATCGTAAAATCATATTTTCTTGCCAGTCGAGCCAAAATCAATGTTGCTTCGATCGTCGCGAAATTGGCTCCAACACAAACCCGAGGGCCGAGGCCAAATGGCATATAGGTATTGGAGATCAATTCGTGTTCGCGATGAGCCATAAAGCGTTCCGCATCAAAACTATGTGGATTTTGCCAATATGCTTCATGCCGATGTACAACCCAGGGCGCAATCATAACCATTGCGCCACGTTTGACTTTTCGACCCATGATCGTTGAGTCTTTTGCCGCAACCCTTGGGATAAATGTGATTGGCGGGTAGAGCCGCATGCTCTCCTTGAATATTGAACGCGTCAGATCAAGCGCCCGAATGTGACTGAAATTTATTGGGCCGCCATCAGTGATCCTGTCCACTTCCTCCCGCAAGCAAGCAAGAATGTCAGGTCTTGTAGCAAGAACGTAAAACGCCCAGGTCAATGCGCTGGCTGTGGTCTCATGGCCTGCGAGGAAAAATACGCCCAGTTGATCGATCAACTGTTCTCGCGTAAATCCCTTGCCGGTTTTCTGGTCTTTCGCAGCAATGATTTCCGTTGCAATGTCTTCAAATGCTGCCCCTTCAGACAGATGCCCATCCACCATTTTACCAAGATGTGATCTTATGCGCTCGCACGCTTGCAGAACATCTGGTTTCTGGGGAATGTGGCTCCACGCCGGTTGAAAAATGAGACGCTTGATTTCAACATGTGCAACGCTGCGTTCAAAATAGGCAAAGCTCTCAAAGACCTCCCGTGCGGTCTGTGATGCAAGAGGGGTTGAAAACACGGTTCTGCAAATCACGTCCGCAGTCAGGTGGCTCATGGTCAAATCGAGCGAAAATGCCTTGTTGTCTGCAGCTCTTGCATCCAGGATTTGTTCGTAGTCATTGACGGCCGCCTCCATTGAAAGAAAAGCCTTGGACAGTTTCATGTGATGAAAGGCAGGTGCAATCATTGCACGTTGACTGCGCCACTGATCGCCATCAGACACAAAAACTGACTCACCAACCAGCGGAGCCAATGCACCCACCATTAAGTCGTTTTTCGGATAAATGTCCGTTGGGTTTGTCAGTATGGCGCGGATTTCAGTGGCGTCATTGATAATCACAATCGATCTGCGTGAGTAGCCGAGATTGCCAATCTTTATGCGATAGGCATTGCGCGGAAGTAGCTCAATCAGGTTTCCATCCTGCGTAAACATCGCGCGAAGAAGTGCTGGCATGGTGCTCAGCGAATTTGGCCGCGGCGGCTCAAACAATTCAGGTTGTGTCGATTTCACTTTATCCAACATATTGTCAATTTAAACTGACAATGTAAAATGTCCAATAGATAAGCGGAGTGGATTCATGGCCGTTGATACATTTCATTTTCTGGTTTGGTGCCACATTGTCTCCGGTGCCATCGGCCTTGTTGCATTTTGGGTGCCGATTGCATCCACCAAGGGTGGAACAATGCATGTGCGGGTTGGAAAGATATTCACCTATTGCATGCTGATAACCGGCTTCGTTGCAATTGGCATTTCCACGACCACGCTGATCGCTCCAGTGGCCACGCATCCGGCGCCAGAACTCAAAGGCGATGCTGCGCTCATACGGGGAATATTTGGCTGGATGATGCAATATCTGGCCATTCTGACGATCAACCTTGCCTGGTTCGGATGGCTCGCGGCAAAAAACAAACGCGACCATTCGGCCAATCTGGAATGGCGGAACGTCATTCTTCAGGTGTTTCTAACGATTACCGCAATTAATTGTTTGTTGCAGGGTGTTATCATTGGACAGGGCCTGATGATCGCCATTTCCTTTGTCGGGTTTGCAACCGTTGCGACCAATGTCTGGTTTCTCATGAAGAAAAAGCCAGGCGTTTTCGAATGGCAACTCGAACACGTAAAGGCGCTTGTTGGAGCCGGTATTTCCGTCTATACCGCGTTTTTGGCATTTGGAGCGGTTCGCCTGATGCCATCGGTTGCACTTAACCCGATGCTTTGGGCCATTCCTCTGACTACAGGAATTGGCTTGATTGTGTATCACCAGCAAAAGGTGAAGCGCCGTTACACTCGGCCATCGAAATCAGTTGAACAGGCGAGTCCTGCTGAATGAGTGTAGCTAACAAAAAAACTGTGTTGCTTACACTTGGAAGATTGCCAAAAGCCTTGGATATTGCAGAGTGTCTTTCCAAGGCAGGATGCAAGGTTTTAATCGCTGAGCCATTTGCATGGCATCTTTGCCGTGTTTCCAAGTATGTGGATGCATGTTTTGTAACGCCCTCACCGGTCGATGATCAGCAAGCTTATTTGTCCGCTTTGCTGGAGATCATCGAACAAGAGAAAGTCTCACTGGTAGTGCCGGTTTCAGAAGAAATCTTGCACGCAAACCTACTCACATTAGCTTTACCCGGCGGATGCAGGTTTTTTGCCGAGGATCATAGCCTGATCAAGACGCTGCATGACAAATATCAATTCAACCAGCTTGCGCAGTCTTTCGGGTTGGATGTGCCAGAAACCCATTTGCTTGGAACCGATGATGCACAAAAACTTAGTGGTCGATCAGACTACATCTTAAAGCCGGCAAATACTTGCTCGGGAAAAGGCTTTTCATCACATAGTTCCAGTGAACAACTCCCACAATCAAGCCAGGCGGAGATGTTGGTCCAGCAAAAAATGAATGGAGCACTCAAGAGCACGTTTTCAATATGTGACCAGGGCAGGGTGATCGGCACCATTGTGTACCAGGCAGCAATTCTTTCAGACAGCGTTGCCGTGGCATTTGAGCGACTGGAGGATGAGAAACAAATCCAAAACTGGATTGAAGTATTTGTCGGCAAAACCGGGCACTCGGGTTTTATTGCGTTCGACATGATGGAAGATGAAAACGGTGTTCCGCATGCCATTGAATGCAATCCACGCGCGACGAGTGGAATTCATTTTGTCGATCGTGATGATTTGGCAAACGCCATCCTGCGTCCTGATAAACAACTGGGATTGCGCTCCCGACCAGAGAAACTCATGTATCAATTCTGGTCGAGTTTGACCGAAACTCAGGCCGCAGTGTTCAAGTCAGGCTCCGCACTTCAAAAGGCAAAGATTATGCTGAAGGCTCGGGAAGTAAATTTCTCCTGGCGTGATCCCTTACCGCTTTGGCTGATGCCCTTTACATCCTGGTCAATTATGAAGCGGGCTTTCCTGAAAGGAGAAAGCTTCGGAGAAGCATCCATGCATGATCTGGAATGGAAAGGCGAAAGCGAAGGGCGCGCGATCAAATCTGGTAAATTGGAGCAGGAAAAACGGATAAATGATTCCGCCAAGGCATCAGAAAAAGCTGATGCCTCTAAAAATGCAAACCAAAACACAACAGCAATTGCGTAAAATGATGGGCATTAATTTTTCTGTCTGATATGACTTCTGTGATCTTATTGTCATTTATGGAAAGATGAACTCACATGAAATTGGTACGGTACGGAAAGTCAGGCAGCGAAAAGCCTGGTCTGATCGACAAGGATGGAAAACTACGCGACTTGTCTGCGCACATTGAAGACATTGCTGCAGAAACCATGTCTCAAATTTCCAAGCTGAAGAAGCTTGATCCTGCCGACCTGCCACTCGTTTCCGGTAAGCCGAGATTTGGACCGTGTGTCGGTAATATTGGAAAGTTCATGTGTATTGGATTGAATTATTCCGATCATGCCGCAGAGAGTGGCTCGGCGGTCCCGGCTCATCCGATGCTGTTCATGAAAGCCAACTCTGCCATAAATGGCCCAAATGATACCGTTTCGCTTCCTCGAAAATCTAAAACAACAGATTGGGAAGTAGAGTTGGCTGCAGTAATTGGACGCAAGACTAAATATGTTTCGGAGGCTGATGCGCTGAAATATGTGGCTGGATATTGCATTGTGAATGATGTGTCTGAACGAACTTTCCAAAAGGACATGTCCGGCCAGTTCACCAAAGGCAAATCTTGTGACACCTTTGGTCCGATCGGTCCCTGGTTGGTCACGAAAGATGAAGTGAAGGACCCGCAAAACCTCCGCCTCACCATGGATCTTAATGGAAAACGCATGCAGGATGGCACGACTTCGGAAATGATATTTACGGTGGCACAGATCATATCGCATTTGTCTCAAATGTTTACGCTACATCCGGGCGATGTGATCTCTACAGGTACACCTGCAGGCGTTGGTATGGGAATGAAGCCGAAGCCGAAATTCTTAAAGGCGGGAGACACAATGGAGCTCTCCATTGAAGGTCTTGGAATGCAACGCCAAAAAGTGAAAATGGATAAATAGCAAGCTTGGTCCTTGTTGGACCGTGTGTTCGAAGGAAAGATGTAATAATGAAATCTGCAAAAGAATATCTTCAAGAAGCAAACCAGGTTGTAAAGCGCATTCCGGGCGCTGAAGCAGTGGAGTTTCACGGTAATGAAGGCAGCGTTTTCGTGGATGTGCGCGATACTGCGGCAATGGCACAAACCGGCACAATTGCCGGTGCAGTGCATGTGCCCCGGGGCATGTTGGAATTCATGGCCGACGATGGATCGCCAGCTCACAAAGCTGAGTTGAAGAAAGATGCCAACATTTTTCTGGTGTGTGGTGCCGGTGGCCAAGCAGCACTTGCAGGCAAGACGCTTCTTGATATGGGCTTTGAAAATGTCACCAATATTGGTGGCATCGGCGAATGGAAAGAGGCTGGTGGCCCGATGGCCGACTAAAGTGAGCGACTGCTGAGGCTTACTTACAATTTGTTGACGGGAATTTTCAGCGCCATGTTCCCGTCATCATCCTTGGGGACTTCACCTGCGCGCATATTCACCTGCAATGACGGAATAATAAGTTTCGGTACTGCAAGTTGCGCATCCCGTTCTGTTCTGAATTTGATGAATTCCTCGCGTGATTTGCCGCCACCCACATGGATGTTGTTTTGCTTCTCCTCACCAATAGTTGTTTCCCAAGCGATATCACGCCCACCCGGGCCGTAGTCGTGGCAGATAAACAGACGCATTTCATCGGGCAAACTCAGGACTTTCATGATTGAATCATATAGCTCGCCTGCATCTCCACCTGGAAAGTCAGCGCGCGCCGAGCCACCATCCGGCATAAACAATGTATCACCAGCAAACGCAGCATCACCGATCACGTGCACCATGCAAGCAGGTGTGTGGCCGGGGGTGTGCATGGCAAAACATTCAGTTTGGCCAATGCTGTATGTATCACCATCCTTGAACAACGCATCGAACTGTGAGCCATCACGCTGAAACTCAGTCCCCTCATTGAAAATCTTTCCAAAGGTTTCCTGGACTGTAACAATGTGCTCGCCAATACCGATTTTTCCACCCAAAATATCCTGAATATATGGAGCGCCGGACAGATGGTCGGCGTGAACATGGGTTTCGATCAGCCACTCAAGATTAAGGTTATTCTCCCTGATAAATGAAATAATCTTGTCAGCGCCATCTTGGGTGATGCGCCCCGCTGCGTAGTCAAATTCCATAACCGGATCTATAACCGCACAAGAATTGGTGTTTTGATCCTTCACCACATAGCTGATGGTGTTGCTGTCATCGTCAAAGAATGCGGTGACATCAGGTCGGGATGAAAGATTGGTTTTGTACATGGCGGGCCTCCTGAACCGAGAATACCATGATATTATAAAATTGAAGCAAGAAATTGCGGGATTTCGCAAGAAGTTGAATGACTATGCTTCAAAGTGAGATATTAAAAGAAATTCATTTCAAGTCTGCAAGGCGCTCGTGCCTGACAGGAAGGTTGTCATGTAAGTGAGCATTGGACGTTCGACAAAAAGTAGCCAAGCTTCATTTTGTCGAACAAGCAAGCATGGCAAACCCGCGAACTGGATCATTGCTGATGGCGACGAGTGTTTGAAGACAATGCTTGCGCCTTGAGAAAGCATGTCTTCTGCGCCTTCGCCTGAAATCTCCAGAACAGCATATTTTCCATCGGCTTGGCTGATCGCGAACCCGGTCTCATACCAGCCCACTGCAATGTTGATTGGCTTTGAAGAGTTCAGCAGCGCTGTGTCACGACCTATACGGATTGCATGATCTCCCGAACCAACTTCGCCTCCAAGCCCAACAGCCTCAATGCGGGGATCGATTTTCGCCAAGGCCGAATTCACATCACCTGAAATCAATATGGAGTGCTCTATTCGTTTTCTGGTTACAGTGGCTCCCTTAAGCGCGAGCGAACCTCCCAG
>JASJDO010000097.1 GCA_030065115.1 Rhizobiaceae bacterium
TTACGCTGACCGTGCGACCATTGCGGAGGAGCTTGCTTCGGCAAGAAAACTGTGCGCGCGGCACAATTGGCCGATGATTGATGTAACCAGAAAATCGATTGAAGAAACCGCAGCGTCGATACTCGCACTGCATGCAAAACATATCGACAATCGAAAATCAGCCGGAGCGTTAAGATGACCGAAATAGTTCTGGCTTCAAAAAGTCAATATCGCGCTGAACTCCTCACCAATGCAGGTGTGGAATTTGCAACCGAAAGCGCCAACATAGACGAGCGTGAAGTTGAAGCTCCACTGATTGAAGCTGATCTTGGTGGCGCTGATATTGCAGAGGTTCTGGCAATTGCAAAGGCCATGGATGTTTCTCAACGCAATCCGGGAAAAACCGTAATTGGTTCGGACCAAACACTGTCACTGGAGGGGAGGCTCTTGCACAAACCGGAAGATATGGCGGCAGCGCGTCAACGACTTCTTGATCTTTCCGGCAAGAGTCATGAACTGAATTCTTCTGTCGCATTGGTCAAAGATGGGGAGAATATCTGGACTTACACTGAGTCTTCAATCATCACGTTTCGCGATCTGGATCCTGGATTCATCGGACGACATGTTGCGGATGTAGGCGAAAAGATACTGACGAGTGTTGGCGCTTATCAGATTGAAGGGAAGGGCGTCCAATTGTTTGAAAAAGTCGAGGGAGACTTTTTCTCTATCATGGGTCTATCGCTTTTACCGCTTCTTGCAGAACTTCGTCGCCTGGGATTGCTTGATCAATGATCCGGGCTTTTGTCACTGGTTGGCCAATCAAGCACTCAAAATCGCCAATCCTTCATGGCTATTGGTTGAAAGAGCACAAGATCAATGGTTCTTATGATGCTATCGCCGTTGAACCGGATAATTTCCTTAAGTTTTTGAAAGAGCTACCGGATTCCAATTTCTCGGGTGGCAATATTACCATCCCCCACAAAGAACTGGCCTTTGAAAACATAGCCCTTCGTGATGAGGCGGCGGAGATGATCGGAGCAACCAACACGATTTGGTTGGGGGATGGTGCTATTCATGCCTCAAACACAGATGGATATGGCTTTGTCGCCAATCTTGATGATTTCTCTGATAAGTGGCGTTCCGGAAAAACCGCAACAATCATGGGGGCAGGTGGTGCGTCACGAGCGGTTGTCTATGCAATATTGGAAGCAGGCTTTACCAATGTTCGAATTGCCAACCGAACTCTGTCGAGAGCCCAAAATCTGGCGGACCGATTTGGTGAAAGATGTTCTGCGCATGCATGGGCGGAAATAGCGGATCTCACTCACGACACCGATCTTCTTGTAAACACCAGTTCAGTAGGAATGGCTGGCAATGAAGAGGTGCCGATACCCGATCTGAGCAATCTTCCAGCTCATGCCTTGGTGACAGACATTGTGTATACACCGCTCGAAACACCGATACTGAAACAAGCGAAAATTTTGAATCTGCACACAATTGATGGATTGGGAATGCTGTTGCATCAGGCAGTTCCAGGATTTGAAAAATGGTTCGGCATCCGTCCGAAAGTGACTGATCAACTTCGTCAAACCATATTGGAGGCGTCATGATCAGGGCAGGGCTGACAGGTTCCATCGGAATGGGAAAATCCACGACCGCGAACATGTTCCGTGATGAGGGAATTCCTGTCTATGATGCTGATGCTACAGTTCATGCGCTTTATGAAGGGGAGGCGAGTCCACTCATTGAAGAGGCTTTTCCAGGCACCACCAGAAATGGAAAAGTCGATCGGGAGCTTTTGGGAAAACAGGTTATTGGCAAACCGGATGCCATGAAAAGTCTTGAACTGATCGTTCATCCATTGGTTCATGCAAAAGAACAGGAATTTCTGAAATCCGCAGAAGCATCTGGCGCTGACCTGGTTCTGTTGGATATTCCCCTTCTCTTTGAAACCAAAGGAGAGGGCCGTGTCGACGTGATTATTGTTGTGTCAACAACTGCCGAAGATCAAAGGGCGCGTGTATTGGCCAGACCTGGAATGACAGTAGAGAAGTTCGAAGCTATACTTTCCCGCCAGGTGCCGGATGCTGAAAAACGAAAACGAGCTGATTTTATCGTCGACACCAGTAGCGGGATTGATAGCGCACGAGATCAGGTGAAAGCGATTATCGCGGAAATCAGACAGAAAGCTGTGTAACGCCTGAGCAATTGGCTCGCCCCCTATGGGTTGGAACGAACTGTTGATCTATGCTTTGCGTATGTCTGATCAGCTTCGAGAAATCATTTTTGACACAGAAACAACCGGCCTAAGCCCCAAAGACGGGGACCGGGTGATTGAAATTGGCGCGGTAGAGTTGATCAATCGCTTTCCAACCGGAAAAACGTTTCATCTTTTCATCAATCCAGAAGGAAAAGAAGTTCATCCCGATGCGTTGCAAGTGCATGGTATCAGCAATGAGTTTCTTGCAGACAAACCCTCTTTTGGCGACGTTCTAGACCAGTACTTGGAATTTTTTGCTGAGGGAAATCTTGTCGCGCACAACGCGGATTTTGATATAGGTTTTCTCAATGCAGAACTTGCCCGATTGAACCTACCGGCAATTGATCCCACGAGGGTCGTCGATACGCTAAAAATTGCCCGTCGGAAGTTCCCGGGTCAACGCAATTCTCTCGATGCTTTGTGTAGCAGATTTTCAGTCGACAATTCTCATCGTGAAAAACACGGCGCATTGCTCGATTCAGAACTTCTGGCCGAAGTTTACATTGAACTTCTCGGTGGCAGGCAAGCCACGCTTACATTGGACAGTCATCAAAACACGGCCACAAGCCAGAATGAGTCCGATGGGGGTGTGCCGTCCAATGCAAATTCCTACGGCGAACGGCCAAGGAAATTGCCACCGAGGATTTCACGTCAGGAATTGGAGGCGCATCAGGCGCTCATCGATTCAATTGGCGAACATGCTCTCTGGAAAAAAATGGGCGGGTAGTTCCCGCCCAACATAGCAAACGATTCAATTGAAATGCTAGTAATTAAGCATTGGCTGCTTGCTGTTGCTCCAGGCGCTGACGGAACAATTGCGCAAAATCCACTGGATCAATCATTAATGGTGGGAATCCGCCATTGCGTGTGGCTTCTGCCATGATCTGGCGCGCGAAAGGAAACAGCATGCGCGGGCATTCGACGAGAACAGCACCTTGCATTGCTTCTTGCGGAATTCCAACCAGGCGGAAGATACCAGCATATACCAATTCCACATTAAACAGCACTTCGTCGCCATCGGAAGCTTTTGCTTCCAGCTTCAATTCAACTTCAAAGTCCGTCTCAGAAAGAGGGTTGGGATTCACATTGATATTGATGTTGATCTCAGGATTTTTTTCACGCGGGCGGAGAGAATTTGGCGCATGCGGGTTCTCGAATGACAAATCCTTGATGTACTGAGCTAGCACATTCATTTGAGGTGCCATTTGCTCTTCCGATGCACCATTTTCTGCTGGCTTTGCTGCAGGTTTCTTCTCTGTTTCTTTTTTTGCCATGATGATCCCGATATCCAATTCAACTATGCGGAGATGCCGCTCTATAACGTGTGAGCCTGCTAACACGTAGGATGAGGAGTTACAAGGAAAATGCCGTACATGGATTACCCGGCATTATTCTTTGTCGACAGGCTTCCATGGCGTGTTTGGATTTTTGGTTTCAGAATATTCCGAAGGATCCAGATCTACCACACCCTCTTCATATTGGTGATACGAGGAATGGCCTTGGGTTTGTGCGTTCCGGAACGCGCTTTCGGTCTTGATAACCACCTTGGAAGCGATGGATGACCAAAGAAATTGTCTGAAAGGTGGGAAAAACAGTAAAAAGCCAATGCTGTCTGTCACAAACCCGGGTGTCAAAAGCAATACGCCGGCAATCATGATCATGACACCACTCACAAGCTCTTTGCCTGGTATTTCTCCTGAATTTGCCTTCATCTGTATGGTATTAAGTGTGGCAAACCCCTGAATTCGGAGAAGAATCGACCCAAGAATGGCTGTCACAAGGATCATTGCGAGAGTTGCAATCACGCCTATTTGACCACCAACCAATATGAATACGGCAATTTCCAATATCGGAATAAACAACAGCAAAAACGGGACAAATCCAAAGTTCATTTAACTAGCTCAAATGCTCGACATTATTTTTCGTTAGGCACAATGTAGGAAGTGTCGCATCGGATTGTAATGGTCCCTTTGCAACTTCGCCTCCAGCAACTATATAATCGGTTAAACACGTACATTCCCATTTCCGGTATTATTCATGCAGTTTCTTGATCTGACTACCCTCATCACTATCGTAATCGCTGTATTTGTCCTGTTGCGCTTGCGTTCGGTGCTTGGCCAGCGGACGGGTTACGAAAAACCGGAGGATTTTCTCAACAAAAAGTCTCAACGAAATCAAACGCGTAACGATGATGGCGCGCCAGACAATGTGGTGAAACTGCCAGAACGCAATACTTCTGGTGCCCAAGAGCGCGAAAATCCGGCGATCAAGGAAATTGATGAACTGGCAAAACCGCGAACAAAACTCAATCGTGGTCTGAAAGACCTCCTGGCAGCGGATCAATCGTTCAGCCCGAAGGAGTTTGTTGGCGGCGCCAATATGGCCTATGAGATGATTGTCAATGCGTTTGCAGATGGTGATGACAAGTCTTTGCGGAACCTGCTTGCACCGGAAGTCTTTGAAGGTTTCAACGAAGCAATTAAGACGCGTCAGAAAAACGGTGAAACCGTCAAATCCAACTTTGTCGGGATAGACAAGTCCGAAATCAAGGAAGCCCAGGTTAAAGACAATGAAGCTCAAGTAACCGTTCGGTTTGAATCTCAGATTGTTTCCGCGACTTTTAACAAGGATGGTGAAATCATCGAGGGCGATGAAAACGAAGTGGTTCGGGTAACGGATCTTTGGACTTTTGCACGTGATATTCGTTCGCGGGATCCAAACTGGAAACTGGTTGCTACTGAAGCCGAAGGCTGAGGTGTTGCGAGATGGAGGGTTGGGAGCCGGCAAAGTTTTCTGATCTTGAAGGTTGGGAAAACGATGATCATCAGGCAGCCCTTGCTTGCTTTCGTATGTCTGCAAAAGGATTTGCAGATAAAGTCCCCATAAGCAGGCTTGCGGTTCAGCCAACACCTGAGTTGTTGAAAGCCGCGGAAAAAGCGCTCGCGCTGAATGTACAAACCATCAGCAATAGCGAAGCCAGAGAATTTTTCGAGGAACATTTTCAACCGATACAGCGTCCGGGCAGGAAGGGATTTGTCACGGCGTATTTCGAACCAGAAGTTGACGCCTCCCGGGTTCAAACGCGGGAATTTCCTTATCCGCTTTATAAACGGCCTGCAGACCTGGTAAAAATTGACAAAACGGATCCACCCTCCGGTGTTACGGCAGGGTTGGAATATGCCCGGAAAACTGAGAGCGGTTTTACCGACTTTTACAATCGCGGCGAAATTGACAATGGTGCTTTGGCAGGCCGAGGTCTGGAGCTTTTCTGGCTAAGGTCTGCCATTGAAGGGTTTTATATCCATGTTCAGGGCTCCGCCCGGTTGTTGTTTCAGGATGGCAGTTCAGCCCGTGTTTCATATGCGGGAAAGACTGGCCATCCCTATACTTCCATTGGCAAAGAACTGGTTGCGCAGGGTACATTTGACGTAGATCAAGCCAATATGACCAATATCAGGGCCTGGCTGGAAGAAGATTTGCCGCGTGCAATGGAAATGCTGCACCGCAATCAGTCATTTATATTCTTTACTGAACTCAAGGGACATGATCCCGATTTCGGGCCAATCGCAGCGGCAGGTGTGCAGCTTACTCCGGGCAGAAGTCTGGCAGTGGACAAATCCATCCATGCCTATGGCACGCCAGTCTGGCTCGGAACACAAAATCCGTTACCGTCTGACACAAAACCGTTTCAGCGTCTGATGATCGCACAAGATACCGGGTCAGCAATCGTGGGGCCTCAACGCGGTGATATATTCATTGGATCAGGCGATGAAGCAGGCATGGTTGCCGGTGCAGTGCGCCACGACACCGACTTTTTTGTTTTGGTTCCCAAGGCGAAATAATATGGTGAGAAGAACCAAACAGGATTGGGAATTGTGGGAACGGGTCAAGAAAACAGCTGTCCCGCTCAATGCCAATCGTGCAAAACAGGATTTCAGCTCCCTGTTGGACGAACCACAAAAAATCATTTCCCAATCTTCTCCTGCAAGTCGACCTGCCAGAGTTGTGAAGCCCTACTCGCCTGAACCGGCGATCCGAGTTTCTCTTGCCGCAAAGCCGCCAATTCTTGACGACGTGACGAACCGCAAGATCGCCCGGGGTAAAACATCAATTGATGGCCGGATAGACCTGCATGGAATGACCCAGAATGAGGCCTATAACAGCCTGTTTCATTTTGTTGAAAATGCTCATTTGAATGGTAAACGGACTGTCCTGGTTATTACCGGAAAGGGCATTCGTGGAGAGGGGATTTTGAAGCAGGCAGTTCCGCGATGGTTGTCGGAGCCCATCTTCAAGAACAAGGTGATCGGTTTTCATGAAGCCCACATCACCCATGGGGGATCTGGAGCGCTATATGTGCGATTGCGTAACAAGAACCGTGAAATATCCCAATGACTCCCTTCGGTTTGAAGATGCGCGAATTACGCAATGAGAAAGGTGTCAATCAAAAGCAGATGGCGAAAGATCTTGGTGTGTCAGCCGCATATCTTTCCGCGCTTGAACACGGACATCGGGGAGTGCCCAGCTGGCAATTTCTTCAGCGGGTAATTGGATATTTCAATATCATCTGGGACGAAGCTGAGGAGTTTCAGCGTTTGGCGGCAACTTCCGCATCAAGAGTTGTGGTGGATACAGTCGATTTGTCAGTTGAAGCCACGATCCTTGCAAACAGCGTTTCAAGAAATATATCTAAGTTAAGCCCAGAGGAATGTTTGGAAATCGAAGCTCAAATTCAGATGATGAGCGAAACCAACAGGTTAACTAGCGAAGAATAGCTTCCAACTCTTCGCGTTTATCATTGACCAACCATCCATAATAATTTTCCCGCGGCATTGAGCCACGAGCCCGGGCAGTTCCGGCCCGACTGCGGACATTACCGAGGTTATACAAGGTAGCGGTAATTCCTGGGTTATTGGAAATGTCAAAGCCGCCAATGGTCCGGTATGCGTCGATAGATACTTTGATCACGGCAGCCATATAAACCAGTGTTGTGTCCGGATCGATAATTGCTTCGTACACCTTGTTTGGCTTGTTTATGGATAATTTCGGCTTTTTGCTAACTTTGTTGACCACATCGGTAACCCGTAGGGCTGTCAGTGGATTGATTTGTCCAAGACCAAAGGTCTGTCCTGCATAAAACGGTTGGAAAAATACGCGACTGAAACGGTCATTCGGCCACTGGACACCATCCACTGTCTTGCCTTGAAATTTGGCCTTCCAGATGGTTTCCCGGCATGACCAAAGATCATAGGAATCTCTGGCAGTACTGCACCGACTAAACTCAGGTCTTTTGACAAATTTTGCTACGGTTTCCTTGCCGTGAGCAAATCGAATGTCTTCGTTCAGGTAGGCAACAGCTTTGAGATACAATTCCTGTAATCGGTCCACAGCGTCCACATTGTAAGTATGCTCGCCAACCAGGGCGCCGACAATGTGAATGGGAGCGATGCCGTATTGACGTGCGGTCTTCTTGATCTTGCCTTGCAATTTCTTGTCAGAGGCGATCAGGTCACGGATTTTTTTGTACTTTGCCTGAAAGGTGCTGTTTGTGGCTTGCGTTCTTGATTTCGATGCAGTCGGTACATTGGGTTGGGTCGCGCTCCGATTTCCCGGCGGAACCTTTGTAACCGCCCATGCACTTGAAGCAGCAAGGCTTGATAATGCAAACGATACAGAAAATAGTGTCGCTGTAAGTAGACGTCTCATACCCAGACCCGATTGAAATCTTTTCAATCTATCAATTGGCACAATCAGCGAAGCGAGTCGAGAACCTTCCGTTACGTAGGCAATATGATCACCGAGGTTTGAATCAGAGTATATACCGGCTCAGATCGACGTCCTTTGCAAGTTCACCAAGCTGGGATTTCACATACTCGGCATCGATCTTGTATTCTTTCTCGGAAACATCGGGTGCCTTGAACGAAATTTCATCCAGGATTTTCTCCATGACAGTTTGAAGGCGCCGCGCTCCAATATTCTCAACAGTAGCGTTCAAATCCACGGCAATACCCGCTATTTCGTCAATGGCATCATCGGTGAATTCAAGATCGACGCTCTCAGTCGCCATCAGCGCAACATACTGTTTGATCAGACTTGCCTCGGTTTCGGTCAGGATACGTTTGAAATCTTCCTTCTCCAATGCACGCAACTCCACCCGAATTGGCAGCCTGCCTTGCAGTTCAGGGAGAAGATCGGATGGCTTGGAAACATGAAAGGCGCCAGAAGCAACGAACAAAATATGATCAGTTTTCACCTGCCCATGCTTGGTTGAAACAATGGTACCCTCAACAAGTGGCAGCAAATCGCGTTGAACCCCTTCACGCGAAACCCCTGCTCCGCCTCGTTGATCATTAACCGCAATTTTGTCGATCTCGTCCAGAAAGACGATTCCGTTGTTTTCAACGGCTTCAATCGCTTCCATGACGATCTGGTCATCATCAAGCATTTTGTCTGATTCATCTGCAATCAGGGATTCGTAAGATTCGACAACCGTTGTCTTGCGTTTCTTTGTTTTTGCCCCAAACGCTTTTCCAAACATGTCATTGATGTTCATGACGCCAATGCTGGCACCAGGCATGCCCGGAATTTCCATGCCGCCCATTGGATTGGCATTATCCGCAACTTCAATCTCGATTTCCTTGTCATCAAGTTCGCCATCGCGCAGTTTTTTGCGGAAAGAATCTCGTGTTGCTGGTGACGCAGTTTCACCCACCAAAGCATCAAGAACCCGTTCTTCAGCAGCCAGATGCGCTTTGGCTTTCACCGCTTCCCGTTTCTTTTCGCGCACCAGGTTGATGCCAACCTCTACGAGGTCTCGAATGATCTGTTCAACATCGCGGCCAACATAACCAACTTCTGTAAACTTGGTTGCTTCGACCTTGATAAAAGGCGCTCCGGCCATCTTGGCGAGACGTCTGGATATCTCGGTTTTACCGACCCCAGTCGGTCCGATCATGAGAATGTTTTTGGGCATGACCTCCTCGCGCATGGTGCCTTCAAGCTGCTGGCGGCGCCAGCGATTGCGAAGGGCAATTGCTACAGCCCGTTTTGCATCCTTTTGCCCGATGATGAAACGATCAAGCTCGGATACGATTTCGCGTGGAGAGAAATTAGTCATCGTTGTCTTTTTCTACTTCTTCTAAAGGGGCTCTGGAAATCAAAGCCCACTGCTCTTTGCTTTTTGTGTTTGCGATCCCGCGGGCCTTGATCGAGATGAGAAGATCACGGCATTGCTCCTCGTTTACGCCAGCGACCCTACTGAGTATAGCGATATTTCGAAAACGCCATCGCGGGTCACTCAGCAATTGTCGCAGCAATTCGCGTCGTGGTTCTGCCCATTCCCGGTTGTGTTTTTCTTGCCGCCATTCTTCAAGTTTTTTTGGTCCAATGTAAGCACTGATGAAGCCCGCTATGCCGCCGAGTATGACGCTTACAAGGACGGTTGACAGGGATACCATTACTGCTGCTCCGCTGTCAGCGTTTCCATGACGGTATTGCCATTTGTGTAGACACAAATATCCGCGGCAATTTCCAGCGCCTTGCTGGCAATATCTTCCGCGGACTTGTCCGTGTCCTGAAGCGCCCGTGCTGCGGCAAGCGCATAATTGCCACCTGAGCCTATCGCCATAATGCCGTGTTCGGGTTCCAGCACATCGCCATTGCCGGTGACGCAAAGCGAAACGTCTTTGTCAGCAACAAGCATCATGGCTTCGAGATTTCTCAGATATTTGTCTGTGCGCCAGTCTTTGGCCAGTTCAACACAGGCACGCATTAGCTGCCCCGGATATTGTTCCAGTTTCTTTTCCAGGCGATCCAGCAAAGTAAATGCGTCAGCTGTTGCACCCGCAAAGCCGGTGATCACATCGTTGTTTTTCCCGATTCTGCGGACTTTGCGTGCATTCCCCTTGATCACGGTCTGGCCAAGACTGACCTGACCATCGCCTGCAATGACGACTTTTCCGCGTTTGCGAACTGTAACAATGGTGGTTGCATGCATGGATGGAAGTTTTGACATAATGTTTTTCCGCAGTTGAAGTCCCGCCAATGTAGGGATTGAATTAGCAAAATCAAACCTTGAAGAGAACAATCAAGGTTAATGAAGGCGTTATGGCTTTCGTAAGATTGTAGTGATATGGCTTCTGGCAAGTTCTGAGTATTTGAGTAAAAACCATGCGTACAGCCAAAATCACCCGCAAAACCGCTGAAACAGATATTGCTGTTGAGGTCAATCTCGATGGTAGCGGCGACTATGACATTCAGACGGGTGCAGGCTTTTTTGATCACATGCTGGATCAGCTTTCGCGTCATTCATTGATTGACATGAAAGTCCGTTGCGATGGCGATCTCCATATTGATGCCCATCATACAACTGAAGACGTGGGAATTGCGCTTGGACAGGCAATTAACAAGGCGCTGGGTGACCGAAAGGGCATTACCCGTTATGCGTCGATTGACCTTGCCATGGATGAAACATTGACACGGGCAGCATTGGATGTGTCCGGGAGACCGTTTTTGGTTTGGAATGCCGAGTTTTCTGCACCGAAAGTGGGTGATTATGATACCGAGCTGTTCCGCGAATTCTTCCAGGCTTTCTCGCAACATGCAGGCATCACGCTTCATGTGACCAATCACTATGGCGACAACAATCATCATATTGCCGAGACTTGTTTCAAGGCAGTCGCGCGAGCATTGAGGGCGGCGATTGAAATTGATCCCAGGCAGGCCGACCGCATTCCGTCGACCAAAGGGTCGCTTTGATCTTATAAAACTTGTTTGAGGTGCTGACTCGGTCTAGATAGTCGGCATGGCAATCTATTCTGTATATCTGCCGCCAAACCAAAGCGGGAAAGAGGCGATGGAACGCTTCCGTCTGCTGAGAGATGCCAAAGCACCTCTTGCGCTGATATTCCCTCCGTTTTGGCTCGCTTGGCATCGTTTGTGGCTTGAGCTACTCGTCTACGCTGTCGTCGCAATTGGGATCGCGATGCTTGCTGCCTGGAAACCATTGCCGCCAGTATTCTATCTTTCCGCCATTCCCGGATTGTACCTCCTATTGGAGGGAAATGAACTGATCCGCCGCAAACTCGAACGTAAAGGTTGGCGATTTGCCGGTGTTGTCGACGGCGCCAATCAAGAAGAAGCAGAAATTCGTTTTGTAGTGGAGAATGAAAATCTATTGACGCCAACAATGCCTGAGCGACACCATCAGAGCACGGAGTTTAGTCAAGCACCTTTAATGTCGTCAGCGCCAGCAGGCATATTTCCGGAATAAACCATGAAAGTTGCAATCATAGATTACGGATCAGGAAATTTACGATCCGCCCAAAAGGCTTTTGAACGCGCGTCTACGGAAAGCGGATTGTCGGCATCAGTGACTTTGACCAGTGATCCGGAATTTGTTCGGTCAGCAGACAGGATAGTTCTGCCGGGAGTGGGTGCTTATGCAGATTGCAGGTCCGGGTTGGATGCGGTCAACGGTATGACCGATGCTTTGGAAGAAGCTGTCATCCGCAGTGGCAAGCCGTTTTTTGGCATCTGTGTTGGCATGCAATTGATGGCCGAGCGGGGTTTGGAGAAAACCACGACGGAAGGACTTGGATGGATTGGCGGTGACGTGGTCCTTATGGAACCGGAAAATGCCGCTTTGAAAATTCCGCAGATTGGTTGGAATACATTCAATGTCGTTCAATCTCACCCGTTACTTAAAGGTATTGAAACAGGAGAAGACGGACTGCATGCTTATTTTGTGCATTCCTATTATCTCAATTGCCGGAATGAAGATGAGTTGATCGCAACCACGGATTATGGTGCTGCAGTCACAGCGATTGTTGGGCGAGACAATATGATTGGAACTCAGTTCCACCCGGAGAAGAGCCAGCGGCTTGGTCTGGCTCTGATCGGTAATTTTTTGAAGTGGAAACCATGAGCAAGCTTCTCTTTCCCGCTAAAAATTTGAAAGACGGTAGCCCGTGTTGTCTGCAGTTGCTTTGCAGCGAGGACACACGAAATTCAAAGGGCATTCGCCCATGACGAAAATCCTTTTTCCAGCGATTGATCTTAAGGACGGCGAATGCGTTCGCCTGAAGCTCGGCGATATGGATCAGGCGACGGTCTACAATCCCGATCCGGGTGCTCAGGCAAAGTCTTTTGAAGATCAGGGCTTCAAATGACTTTGCCTGAGCACCCGGATCGGGATTGTAGACCGTCGCCTGATCCATATCGCCGAGCTTCAGGCGAACGCATTC
>JASJDO010000098.1 GCA_030065115.1 Rhizobiaceae bacterium
TGAGGTTGCCATCCAGTAAGTTCACTCAATTCAAGAATACTTGCCCCGCGCTTTCGTTCCAATGCCTTTATAATGAGTTCAGTTTTACCTTTTCCGGCCGTTTTAACCCTGGCACCATCATCAACCACAGACCGGTTGGATACAGAGCCTTTCAGAGTACTTTGTTTCGACATTTGATTTCCTTTCCAAACTAACGACGCAAGTCATGCGCCATCACCCGGAAAAGCCCGCATTCAAGCAGGCCGTCATAAATGTTTGAAAAGCCAAATCAGACTGTCACATTCAACCTCTAGCACAAGCAGAACCTTTGCTTCCAAAGCCAAACAAGTCCAGTCGAAATCGTACTAATGAAAATAACAATTGGGTGCGCCTTTATTTGCTCCAAGTTTGATGCCAAAAACTAAAGGACTGCTGTTGGGGGAAAGCGGACACTGGACGGTTTACAATGAAACCAGCCAAAACCTCAAAAGCGGGTATTGGGAGCACTAAAGGTCACATGTCGTCTTATGGCCAAGACAATTCAGGTAGCAGAACAATGGCTCTGCTTTGACGAGATTAATTCTCCTGATATTAAGTCAGCAATATATCCTAGATGAAATTGAAAATCTCGAACCGGACGAAGTTCAGAACGAATACTCAATGCCTATCTTACCAACTCTCCCAATCGACCGTAGTCAACTTTAGAGTGATGGCGTCGGTCCATGGGTATTTCCGGCACCAATCTAATTTCGATCTTGCCCAACTTTTCAGCCTTTTGCTCCCAATCGCGGAGAAACCGATTGTCACCTGCAATCGCCAAACATGGCGGATTTGTGTCTGGAACTAACGCAACGTTGCTCACACCCTCCCAGCAGCGGGCTGCAACCTCAATTTCAAAAGGAAAATAGTCTCCGGCTTTTGCTGACAAACGCCCACGCAACCAGAGTTTTCCATTTTCATCCAGACGGCCAGCATCACCGGTACGATGCCAGATTTTCCCTCCAATCTCGATCTTGTTGTCTTTGTTGCCAATACCATCCAGATAAGACTTGTTGACGTGATCACCGGTCACGACGATCTCATCATCCATAATGTTGATCTCAATCTCCGGTATCGGCTCACCTGCAAGAAGGCCCGAACCGGTTTCCATTGCATTCCAGTCTTTTTCGCTAATCTCGCTGGCCAGTAAGTGAGCAATCGGTTCAGCTTCTGTTGAACCATAGACAGCCATAACCGTTGTCTTCGGAAGCGTTGCTTCAAGCTTCCTTATCAAGTCCGGAAAAATTGGCCCGCCACCGGTAAAAACTGTCTTGAGCAAAGGTTTGGCTTTAGATTCCGTCAGAATTTCGCAAATCGATGGTGGGATAAGCGCACGGGTGATACCCATCTTCTTTAAATATTCGATGATAGCGGATGCATCCGCTTTGTCATGTTGCGTCAGTTTCCAGTTTGGCAGAACAGAAGTCACGCCGAGGCCCAGATTTGCAATCACGAAAACCGGGAATGCAACAAGATCGATTTCATCTTTATCAGAAACCAGCATTTGAGAAACACAGGCATTTTGTGCTGCCAGAAAGCCATGCGACCTGATAATACCCTTCGGCTCTCCCGTGGAACCGCTGGTAAACGAGATCAGTGCAGGGTGACCAACCTCAACATTCTGGATCGCATCTGAGGCTAATGAAGAGTGAGATGGATAAAGTTTGACAGGCACATTCCACAGTTCGGGTACAATAAATGGCAAGATGCGGTACCAGCCAAATGTGAGAACCGCTTTCGGGCGCGTCATTCTCGCAGCATGTCTGAGACCTGAATATCCCATTGCGGGTTCGGGGAACACAATTGTCGCGCCCAGCCGCCAGAGTGCAGCAATTGCTGCATAGAGATCAGTACCAATCGGCATCGCAAGTAAAACGCGATCACCCTTTCCAATTCCCTTTGATCGCCAGTTTTCCGCAAGACCTGCTGAGTGATTTGCCAACTCACCAAAGGATACCGACTTGCCATTGCTCTCAATTACGGCATCCTTATCGGGATGTAGCTTGGCTATTTCGAGAAACTGACCAATCAGGTTCATGGCAACCTATGCTTTCCAGCTCATAAGAGCATAACGTCGGAAAACCTTTGCGCCATGCATTTCACTGCGTTGACGCGATGTATTGGTTTCGTGAATCAATGCGTGAATGACGGTATCAAATCCCAGATCAAGGCACTTTCGATGATATGTATCCGCAAGCAAATGTCCCACACCCCGCATTCGGCTTGCATACGTTTTTAGGATCACGGACTTTTCTTCATCCGGAGCCATGTAGTTTGGCGTACCAAACAAGAAGCCCTGTAACTGCCCCTCTTCATCACGGGCGAAGAGGACATGCTCTTTATCAATGAACGGCATCATCGGTTGATAAATGCCAAGGAATGACTCAAAGGAAATCGGCGTAAAGAAACGATTAGCCGAGAAAGCTGCTGTAGACATATCATACAGCTGTTGGATCAAAGCTTCGGCGTTTTCACCATCCCATGCTTCAACCGAAATGCCCGGTAGTGAAACTGGATCGCCGCTGATTGTTTTGGCTAGAGCTGCTTTTGCCGACAAATACATTGAGACAGGCTCAAACCCGTTACTTTCAAACACTTCAAGGTCATATTCACCGCTGGTTGGTTCAAGCAAGAAAGGTGGAGAACCGTCACTTTCGAAAACCAGCCTGTAAGTATGCCATGTGTCACCATTCAAAGGACCAAGCACCGCACCGAAACCTTCGCTCTTGGCGGTATTCTGAATTTCCTTGAGAAGCTGTTTTCCCGCCTCTGCAGAAGCAAATTTGATTTCGCCAACGGCAAGGGTATGCAACTCGTCAAATTGGGGCGCACTTCGATAGAGTGTTGCTTTAGCACCATCAATGGAAACAGTTTCAGTATCACTCATAGAACACTCCATCAGTAAAAAACAAAATTGTTGGGACAATCATCGCAATACCAAAAGCCTTCATCGCACGGTTTTGACGGAACCATGCAGCCTGCTTCCAGGCAACCAAAGCTGAGATTGCGAGGCTGATCAGGATCGGTGGCCAAATTGGATCATACCAAATTGCATGAGTTGGATTTTGTAGAATGATCAATGTGCTCATTCCCAGCACAATGAGAATCACAGGTCCAAGCGCGACTTTCATCCAAAGCCTGCTGTCTTCGCTTATAGCTGCAAGTGTGGCAAAAACGACAGCAGCACCTGCAAAAGTAATGGTAAAAAGGCTTATCACCGTTGTTCCAATGGACTCGCCCGCTACAAGCCAGAAAAGACCAACACACGCAGAAACAGCAATCAGATTCAATACCGGAGACTCACTCTCACAGCGGTTAAACTTCTGGGCAAATGCATGTGCGAATACGGCGCAAAAAGGAATAACGGTGTTAAGGGGTGTGGTCGCAGTCAAAATCAGGAAAATCAGGATTGTGCGCGATCTCGCCTCTTGCTTGGTTATTCCCAGATTACTTGAAAACCGGGTCACCGTAAAAATCATTGTTGCAAAGAAGGATGCGATAAGAAGCAGGGTGAGCGGCTCTTCACCCATGTAGCGCTCGAGGAGTAGGTGAGCTCCAATCGGTACAAAAAGGTTGTCCAGACCGCGCCACGAATCGGCTTCGACTAGTGTGCAAAATGCAGCTATCAGGATAGACAATATGATAACATTGACGCGCCCTGCATCGCTCATCAATAGGAGTACGATCATCGCGCAAATCCACGTCACCATGAAAAATGCAATGGCACCCTCAATACTCTTCGTTCCGTCTTCTACAGCGAAGCGTATACGGCCATAGGCGGTACCCACCAGCGCAGCAGCGGCATCAGAAAGAGTGATTACAAGCATCGGCAGCACATAAAGCACCGGATTGACGTCAGAGCGGAAAAACAGGATAGCCACGGAAGCCGCCAAGTAAATTTCACCATAGGACGGGCGACTGACGGAATGCAGAACTGACCCCAGACCATCTTGCTGCGATTTTTTTCTTCTCATGGTCAGCATGACTGCAATGGCAACGAGAATTAGCAACAGAACAGGGAGCGGTCCTGAAAAAATCAGCGGGAAAAATAATGATGAGATACCTACTGCAACGTGGATAATTTTACGCTGTAGTTCAGCCCCAAGCCCATAGCGACCGGCAACATAGCGAACCGCATACATCAATATGAGAATAGCAGCGATTACAATCGGCACGAGCCACATATCCAACCACGTAAACTCGAACCAAAGATCGATCATCTGACTTCCTCAACAACAAAATCAGAGTAGAAAAATGCTTTGTCGGCGGCCTTACACTGATCTTCAAAATCCTGCAGGCGCGTGACCAATGATGAATATTTGCCGGGAACCCGGCGTGGAACCATCATGTTCCAGTAGACCAGTCGTGCCTCCGGGTTTGAGGCGCCAACAATCGAATCGTAAACCTGCGCAAAGATATCCTCATTCATGTATTCGAAGATATCAGACAGATTAAAACCATCCGCTTTTTCACCGGTGGAAATAAACGCCTCCAAGGAACCGGTTCTGCACTCAATCCGATCGAGTCGTTTGCGGATCGTCTCAAAATTTTCCTCGCGCCAAGCAAGTGGCAAAGCAGTGGTGAATTTACCCAGCAGAATATATTGCAGATACGGGTTGTGTTCCGGCTGCAAGTCAACGCCTGCATGATAAACCCGCCGGGCAACGTGATCGGAAAGTGATCCTTCGACATGATCGAAGAATGCCGGGTCCCTGCCAAGGCGACCCATAACAAAATTTGAAAAGAAAAACTTCAAAAGTAGCCGCCAGCGCCAATTGTCCCAGCGGTTTTCAAAGAACTTCTTGCGTTCTGCTTTTGGTTTGGATTCGAAAACGCCTTCAATTGTCGATCGAGATTGAGCCCGCGGCAACATCCATTTTCTGAAAATCCGAAAATATCGTTCGAATTTCCCAACGCCACATAGCCCGTATTTCTCGACATCGTCGAATTGTTGACGCCAAAAATCTGCAACATCCGATTCCAATTCAGGCAGTAATTTCTGCATTAAATCAATGCGTTTGTCTGAAGATTTGATGCCCATTAGTTCAGTGAATTCAGCATACTCCAAGTTCTTGTAGGCGGCGATCCTAATTTTCAGACAGGCAATCTGTGCGGGAGACAAATCGATTGCAACAATCTTGGCTGGGTCGAGAAGCAGCATGGCAAGAGCGTTGTCGCCAGCCGAGCAGATCGAGACCAGTATTTTCCCTTTTTGATCGCCCAACGCTTTTACCAACACATCAGCGTCTTCCCACAATTGCGCATATCGGATGTGATCAAATTTTGCCCGTGTTTCGATATCGGATTTGGTCATCCAATCCTCCGCACAATGCCATTGCTACCATTTACCTCAATGGTCTCACCATCGGATATCCAGGACATCGCCCCCTTCAACGCGACGACGCAAGGGATACCAAGCTCTCGCGCGACAATTGCAGAATGCGATAACAGGCTACCGCGTTCGACCACAATCGCCGACGCATTTACAAATACTGCAATCCAGCCCGGATCCGTATGACGAGCCACAAGAATGTCACCTTTGTTCAGCCCTTGTTTGCGCGGGTCGGTAATCACACGCGCAACGGCTTTCACTGTACCAGCCGAACATCCAGTGCCAGAACGTTCCATGCTGTTTTCATCGTCCGTTGAGATCGATTTCGGCGCCTGCTGATGATTGACAACCATCGCACCGGAAATTGAGATGCGCTCGTCGGGGTCAGGAAGTTCCCCCACGCGTTCAAACTCAGCACGGCGAAGTTCAACGAGACCTTTCAGGTTTGGAGTTACAGCGAAGCCTTCGATTGCACCCAATATTTCCTGAACGGTCAGCATGAAAATGTCATTTGGCGCATCGATGAGTCCGTGTGCGTGAAACTGTTTGCCAACTGCGAGAAAGAGTTTTCTTGCCCGGCCGAAAATTCGCGTACGCTCAAAGCGAAGGTTCTCCCGATCGCGAACACGCGCCTTTGCCCAGGACATTACTCCACGAGCGATAACGCGCTTGATTAGATTACTTTTTAACAACTCACCAAGAGAATCTCTTTCTTCATTCTCACTGGGCTGGTTGAGATTACTTCCAGCAGCAATGGCGATGTAAAGAGGCGTTGGGTCCTGGTCGAGTGTGATCGACTCCAGCTTCAATTCTTCTGTGCAGCGATCTGAGAACTTTCCGAGATACTCATCTACCGCTTCTGGAAGCTCTGGATGTCTGGCAAGATTTTCACCATTCCCGTTTGCCAATTCTTCGCGCAAGGTATCATGACCTTCGAGCATCGCGCCCATTTCACGAATGCGTTGCGCGGGTTCAGCAGAAACGATGTCACCTTGCCCGATCATAATATCATTGTGGATTTCAAGGCCTTGCGGGCCGGCCCATTTTTCCAAGATTTTTCGGGACGCGCCAAAGCCGATCATACACAGAAAGTCGTTGATCAGAGGAGCGTCCCAGCGATCCAACAAGTCTGCTTCGATCCTACGATATTCCACAGCCAAATCGCTTAATGACTTTTTCTCTAGCGTTTCAGCAGGCTCTTTCAGAGCGGAATTCAATCGTTTGTAAAAATCTTTGCGCGTGGAACTCAGCAAACATGCCTCAAACAACAGGAAAAAAGCTGACTTCGAAACACGCAGCCACTCCATTGCAAGAGCGATTCCCTTTGCCGGTGGGGGTCCAATTGTAGCCGTGATCTCCTCTGGCAATGGCTCACTGACACCCATCATTACTTCCATATAGGCACGGTTAATTGAAAACCCGGGAAGGAGCGCCAGAGCACGATACCAATTGATCAAATTATAATACACGCGCCCATCAATTCGCGAGAGCATGTTCTCGAAAACTGCTGAGTTCTCTGCGATTTTTCGGGGGCTAACGCCAAGCAGATTAACGAATGCACGGTAGACACGGGCATATGCATATTGCGCAAACGAAAAGGTAAGAGGCGAGACCAAACCGGGATAAGACTCAACGATGTTCGAGTTATCGAAAATCGTGATTGCATTATCTTCGACAGGCGCATCGAGAAGTTCGGTTGTTATAGGACGGGATTGCAACAAAAAGAGCTTGTCGCACGCAAATGCCCACTCGATATCTTGAGGAGCACCGCAAGCCTGTTCCACACTATTCGCAAGCTCAGTCAGCGCAGAGAGCTTTTCTTGCGAAAGAAGTTCGTTACCTTCATCACTTTCGAGCAACGCACCTTCATTGCTGAGGGTATAGCTTTCGCCATCTTCTTCGCCACCGACGAGCCTTTCACCTAGGCCCTCAATGGCCGAAACTATTATCCTGTCTCGACGTCGGCTGACGGGGTCTGCCGTGAACATAACTCCAGCAGTTGTTGCATCGACCATCTGTTGAACGAGAACGGATGTACCACCGCCTTCTCCTTCGAGACCAAGAGACTTTCGGTACTCTTCCACATTGCCGACTGACCCGCTCTTAAACACTTTAAAGCAAGCAGCGGGAAGATCTTTTTTGTTTACGTTCAGGATAGATAAGAACTGGCCCGCATGTGAACTGGAAGCACCATCCTCTTCCACTGCCGAAGAGCGCACCGCATAAGGACCGGGGCCGATTTCTGCCACTTGCGCCAGTAGTTGTTCGCGAAACTCCTTTTTCATGCTCCGCTTGTTGAAACATTCACGCTTAATCCCGAAAAATGCAGGTACGGGAAATCCTTGGGCAACCAAGCGCATCAGCGCAGCGGTCTTTCCACCGACTTGTTCAACCACTATCTCGTCGTCGTGCTTTATGATGGTCATCAGACAACTCCAACGATTAAAGGCGCAAAACCGGCAGAGCAGTAGCAGGAGAACACCCATATACCTGCAACGTCTTCTATCGCCTTTTCAGTCTTTTCATCTGGTTGGTTCAGAAATTTGCGCGCCGTATAGAATACGTACAGCAATGCAATTAGCCCCGGGATGGCAGTCGCCAATGGATAGCCGGTAGCAAATCCAACCATCAAAAGAAGAACCCATGCAAAGTTGCAGATAGCCAGCCATATGATCGTGGATTTACTATAGCCCCAAATTGCCGAATAGCTGTCAACGCCTTCCAATTCGCTTTCAGGTGCCCATATTTTTCTACCAATTTCCAGGACGCAGCCATTAACGAAGCTCAAGACCAGAAATAACCAAAGAAAGTTTGGAGGCGTGCTGCCATATTGCATCCACTCGGCAGCTGTTATGAACAGGTCGATCAGTGGCATGATCATCATGTGCGAGACCAAATAAGCGATCTGATGCCTTTTCAGCCATTCCGGCATAAAAAACTCAAATGTCATCAGGCCAAGCCATGCCCAGATGACAAATAAAAGCGCTACAAGCGAAACAAACAGGTTTGTTGTAAGACTAATCGCTATGAGAGCACCTATGGCCGCCATAGAAAACAAAAGCTTCAGTGACACTAACCCGCTTGGCACAGGTCTTTCCGGTCGGTACTTGCGGTCATCTTCCAGATCCTTCCATTCGTCACATACGCGCATCTGGAAGAACAGTATTATGGTCACAACCCATATCGAAACAAACGTAACAATGCCGGGTAATTCACGATCTGCGAGCAATGCTGACACACAAATGCTGGCCGCTGTGAAAACCAGCAACAGCAATACGGTCTTGAAAAGCGGGAAGCGTTCACTCTGAAAAATCCACAGGCGTCGAAGCACATTTGCATTCGCTTCCGGATGTCTCTGAATTTCAGTCATCTCAGTCGAGCAAGCTTTTCGTGAGCATTCGCAAAATGCCCTGCCGAGATTGCGGCAATAATTGAAATTTCACCGCATAGGCAAACAGCTGCAATTACTTCCGCCAAAGCCTTTGCGTTACCAATCCCTGCCAAACCAAGGATTTTAAGACCTGCTTGCTGGCTGGGAAGATTTGTGCCTCCTCCAACGGTTCCGGCGAGGATGTTGGGCATTGTGACGGAAAAGAACAAGGCATCGTCCCGCTTTTCCATTCGCGTAAACCCAACGGCAGACTCTGACACACAGGCAGCATCTTGACCAGTCGCAATGTAAAGCGCGGCTAATCCATTGGCGTAATGCGCTTGAGCGCCCATCTGTCCGCTGAGGGTTGCGCCAAGTCCGGCAACGCGTCCGTAAGCAAGCATTTTCTCGGGGTCGGCGCGAAGATGTCGCTTGATTAGCGTGTTGGGTATGGTGACGCTGGCCGTAACCTTTTTCCCGCGCCCGGCATGCATTCCGAGGTAAGAAGCTTTTTTGTCACCTGAGAAGTTAGCCTCGATAAATGCGTGGTTCGGTTTAACGGGACAATTTTTCTCGATATACAAAAGGACCGCCTGGGTAGCGACGGTCACCATGTTTTGTCCGGCTGCATCGCCAGTAGTAAAGCGGCAGATCAGGAATACAACATCCACATCCATAAACGGTTCGATCTGGACCAGTTTTCCAAAGCGTGTTGTGGATTCAGCGGCCTCTTTAATGGCTTCTGCGTTCTCGGCAACCCAATTGATAAACAGGCCTGACTGCAACATGTTGTCAAAAACAAAAGCCGGTGTGCGCAGAACACCTTCCTTGGTCACGGCAGAGGTGATTCCTCCGGCTTTGGTACTTACCTCTGCTCCACGACCATAGGAGGCTACCAACGCGGCCTCTGAGGTAGCCATTGGAACAAAATAGTCTTTGCAGCCATGTAATCCATTCACCCTCAAAGGGCCTATCAGTCCAAGCGGAATGCTAGTGGTTCCGATATAATTTTCGATATTCGATTTATAAACATCAGCCCGTTCGACTGATTTTTCATCCGCCAGTTCCGATTGCTCTTCCGGTCCAACAGACCCGTTTTCAAGTAACCTGTTCCAGAACCGATTGACAGTTTCCGGGGTTGATTTCTGGATTGGGCGCAATCTGTTAGGCATACCTTCCAGACTGGGAGCCAGCGCAGCAGCGAGATCAATTTCATCCCTGCACTCACGCAGCTGTTCCAGCAAATCCGTCACACTTTTTGGCAAAAGGCTCATGCACCTGTCCCCGGTAGGCCAACTGACGTTCAAACAATTCTTCGTCAATATGCGTGAGACATCTTAAAAAATGCTTTAGTCACAAAAAGCCGGCCTGAGCTCGTCAGTAATACGATCCTACCAAAATGCATAAAAAGCGGCAGCTGAACAATTATGATAATATTAAATCCTGAGTGACAATGTAAAAAGTGCTTACTCTTCTCAAGGAACACGTGATTGTCTAAACAGATCAAGCATCAGTGGAGCCTCGGTCATAATTATCTTACCGGAATTACATTCGGTAAGTGGCTGCGCTTGCTGGCGGAAAATAATATGGCAATTTCCCCGACTTACTTTCACCGGGCTGCTTTCATCACATGTGCAAGCCTTGTTAACTCCGGTTTCGCTGCAATCGAAAAGTTGAGATTTGAACGAAAAATACAGAAAGTAAACATCAGCGATCCTCCTCTTTTCATACTCGGGCATTGGCGTAGTGGCACGACCTTGCTGCATGATTTGCTCGCTCAAGACGTGGAGCAGTTTCAGTTTCCGAATACATATCAGGTCGTGAATCCGCTAACATTTCTCACGACCGAAAACCTGATGACCAGGTTGTTTCCCGGTTTGGTTCCTCCTAGGCGGCCGATGGATAATATGGCGCTCAGCTTTCAATCTCCGCAGGAAGATGAGTTTGCCCCTCTACTAATGACATTAAAGTCGCTTTACTTGGGAACCAGTTTTCCAAAGCGCACAGCAGAGTATGAAAAATATCTGACATTTCATTACGCAGAAGCTCGCGAAGTCGATGAATGGTGCGATGCATTTGTCTATTTCTGCAAGAAACTATCGCTTCAGTCCGATAGATCACTTCTGATCAAGTCGCCGCCTCATACAGCTCGGGTTCGTTGGTTGCTACGTATGTTTCCTGATGCGAAATTTATCCACATACATCGAGACCCATATCGGGTTTTCCAATCGCAACGCCATTTTTTTGATACCGCTGGTTGGTACACATATCTACAGCGACCAAACCTGGAAACATTGGATGATGAGATTTTGCAACGTTATGTGACGATGTACGATGCATATTTTGAAGACCGGAAACTGATACCAGATGATCGATTTCATGAGATCCGCTTCGATGATCTGGAAGCTGACACCGTTCAGGAAATCGAGAAAACATATGCGGCTTTGTCACTCGACGGCTTTCCCGAATTTAAACCTTCATTGGAAAGATATGTCTCAAGTTTGAAAAACTACAAGAAGAACACGTTTCATTCGCTTGATGAGGAGAGCCGTCTGCGTGTTTCTGAATGTTGGTCGAGAAGTTTCGAGCGCTGGGGTTACGATATCTAATGAAACCTCCTGGCCCCAAGGGAAGCCTCTTTTGGGGATCCCTCAAAGACTTTCAGGCAGACCCACTGGACTTTCTGCTCAACGCATCCCGTGAGCACGGCCATCTGGCACGTTTCCGCTTTGCGCATCTTGAAGCATATCTTGTTAACGATCCGGAGTTGATCGAAGAAGTTCTCTTGAGAAACTCTGAGCACTTCGACAAGGATACAAGAAGCGCGCAAAAGATTCGAGCGACCTGCGGCGACAGTCTGCTTTCCGCAAACCAGCGAACCTGGCAGCGTCATAGAAATCTCATTCAACCCGTCTTCCAGCCAGGTTTTGTGGCCACGATGGACGGCGTGATTGATCAGACAACCGAAGAAATGCTTTCCCGCTGGGAGAATATCTCAAAATCTGGAGATCGAATTGACCTTGTTGCGGAAATAACTGCCCTCGTCATCGATATATCAACGAAGGTACTCTTTGCGTCCGATATCGATCCGGGAAAGTTGGAAACCGCTCTCGCGATCGTACTAGACGATACATGGAGGCGGTTACAGTCACCCATTGATCTTTCAGAAATTTCCACTCTTTTCCATCGTAAGAGTTTCAAGTCGTCTTTATCAGAAATTGATGAAATAGTCTTTGGAATCATCAAGGGAAGACGGAGCAGTAGGACAGGTCACAACGATGTTTTGTCGAGATTGTTTGAAGCTCGTACCGAAAACTCCGATAAGCAACTAAGTAACAAAGAGTTGCGTGATGCGGTGATAACTCTGCTGCTTGCGGGGCACGAGACAACCGCGAATGCGCTGAGTTGGGCATTTTATCTTTTGGCGAGAGAACCAAAGAAAATCCCAATAGATGGGAATTTTGAGAATGTTTTCCGCGAAACCCTTCGCCTATATCCCTCGATTTGGATCATTGAACGGAGGATAAAGGAGCGAACCCAAATCGGTGATCACATGTTGAAAAAAGGGGCATCAGTGCTGATTTCTCCATACGTTTTACATCGTAATGTGAAATTCTGGGAGCAACCTGAGGATTTCAATCCAGATCGCTTTCTCGAAACAGAAAACGAGACCAGGCCACGCAATGCATATTTGCCTTTTGGGCTTGGGAAACATCGTTGCGTCGGACTACATATGGCAACACGAATAGCAACACGGGTTTTGTCGGTCGTTCACGAGAAATTCAAATTGACAGTTGCATCAACTGAAAAACCTATTCCGTATCCTGGGATCACATTGCGGCATAGCAACAACATATACTGTTATGTCGAAGATGTTTAGCCAACTTGTGAATGAGCGATTGAATTTGGATCTGATGTTCCGCTTCCAAATTTGATTTGTAGAACTGACAATTTCATTAGTTTTCCAG
>JASJDO010000099.1 GCA_030065115.1 Rhizobiaceae bacterium
TGATTATGAAACTTTTAACCCGCTATCCTTGGATATCGTGGTTGGGTCTTTTCGTCTTGATATATGTATCCGCTGAGATGCTCTACAAAGGCATATTTGACCCTGACCGTGGAATTTTGGCTTACCTCGCCGCGAATGGAGGCGTACCGGGGTTAAGTTAACCCAAATAGCCTGTAAACGAATTATCGTTTGCGGTGCATGAAATGGTGAGACATAGTCTCATCGGAGAATTGTTGTGAATAAGCATCATCCCGGTCCTTCGACGGGGGGCAATGATGGCGCAACAACGTGACATCGGAGGGGAACAGACAAGAGGGAGGAAAACCATGTCTATTCTTTCAAAAGCGAGCAAGCTGGCTGCAGGTTCTGCAGTTGCTCTTTCCTTGACTGCATCTGCTGCATTTGCGGAAACAGTCATTCGTATCCAGTCAGTGCTTCCAGCAAAAGCTGACGAAGTATTCATGCTTAACGAGTTCGGCAAAGACGTTGCTGACCTGACAGGCGGCGAAGTTAAGTTCGAAGTACTGCCAGATGGTGCTGTCGCAGCTAAAAACAACATTCTTGACGCTGTGGACAAGGGTCTTGTCGAAGCTGGTTTTGCATGGACGCACTACTGGTCAGGTAAGCACCCAGCAGCAATGCTGTTTGGTTCGCCTGTTGCTGGCGCTGGCGTTGGCATCGATAACATCGCGTTCCTTTCATGGTTCCAGTATGGCGGTGGTCGTGAGCTTTATGACCAGCTTTGGGACGAAATGGGCGTGAACGTAAAAGGCTTCATGCTGCAGCCTGTTGGTCCAGAAGCACTGGGCTGGTTCAAAGAGCCAATCACTTCAATGGACGACTTCCGCAAGTATCGTTTCCGTACACCTCCGGGCATCCCGGGTCAGACATATAAAGACATTGGTGTTGCTTCTGTTGCTATGGGTGGTGGTGACATCCTCCCTGCCCTTCAGAACGGTACAATCGATGCGGCTGAATGGTGCTGCCCGAAGCCTGACTCAGTGTTTGGTTTCCAGAAAGTGCTGAAGCATTACTACTTGCAAGGCCTACACCAGGTTGTTGTTAACGCCGACCTGTACATCAACGGTGATGTATACGAAGATCTTACAGACCTTCAAAAGAAAGCTATTGAAGTTGCAGCCAACGCTTCACTTTCAAAAGCGATTTCTTACCGCATCTATGAAAACGGTAAAGCTCTGAAAGACCTTACTGAAAACCATGGTGTTATCTTGCATGACACACCAGCTGACTACTTCCCGGCATACATGAATGCTGCGAATGCTGCACTTGAGAAGAACGCTGCTGAAAACGCATTCTTCGCAAAAGTATGGCAGTCACAGAAAGACTTCGCTGCAATCGCAGTACCTTTCTGGGCAGGTGCTCAAGCATCAAACGCTGCTCTGGGTAAAGCATTCGCTGACTCAGTAAAATAATAAAATACAATGATTTTGGCGGGGGCTTTGCCCCCGTCAATTTCTCTATTGCTGAATACTGAGCGTCAGTATTCAGCAATAGAGAAAGAACTTGGATTGGGGAGATCCGCAAATGGCCGAAGAAGAAATTCCAGAAAATCTGGACATTACGGATGAATCCATCGCCGAACGTCGTGCGGAGGCACCTGGCGAAACCCCTGAGGACATGACATCCTGGCAGCGACCAATAACCGCCGCTATTGATGTACTCAACAACTGGGTCGGTCGCATTACCTGTTTGCTGCTTGTCCCGCTAATTATCGTCATGGTCTGGGAAGTGATTTCCCGTAAGGCTTTCGGGGTACTAGCCGGATATGGCCTTGATCAATTGGCACGAGACCTGGGCTTGGGCCCTACTCTGTGGGCATTTGACATATCGCGGATGACCGGCGGCGTGTTCTTCATGCTGGCTGCGGCCTATGCACTAATGCGCGGTGTGCACATTCGCGCCGACTTCCTGTTTCGCAACTGGACGCCAAAAACGCAGGCTACAGTGGACGCAACGCTGTATTTGGCCTTCTACTTCCCTGCGATGCTGTTCTTCTCCTGGGCCGCATTTGATTTCTGGTGGGGCGCGTTTGAATCCGGCGAGCGAGCTGGCGATTCAACTTGGGCACCTATTCTTTGGCCTGCAAGATTGGCGATGCCGGTCGGCGCGTTTCTGCTGTTTTTACAAGGTTTTCCGGAACTATTCCGCGCGTTCCATCAGATGGGCAAGGAACGGGAGGCAAAATTTGTCAAAATTCTGATCCCGTATTTCATCATTCTGGCCTTTGTATTCGTCTTCGTATTCTTCGATCGAGATATCTCCCGCCACATCAGAAGGGCTGGTGAAGACGCAAGCTCACTCGCTTTGGCATATGTTTGGATCACAGACCTATTCGGATCAATCTTCGGATCTTTGAGCCTTGATTTTGCCAAACCAACAATCGGCTTGCTGATGCTGGCTGCAATGCTGTTCTCGATCTTCGTTGGTTTCCCGATTTCATTCACCCTGGTCTTCCTGGGTTTTGTGTTTGGCTCTTGGGGCACGAATTCCGGGATCACAAGCTTCCTGCTCACATTGAAGACTGATGAAACGATGCTGAGCACTCAGCTGGTCGCGGTTCCACTCTTCATTTTCATGGGCATCATGATGGAAAAGGCGGGCCTCATGGAGCGCTTGTTTAATTCCATTCAAATGATGATGTCCAAGACGCGGGGGGCTCTGTTCATTGCGGTTCTGATTGTGTCGACAATCTTTGCTGCCGCAACCGGCATCGTTGGCGCATCTGTCACCATCCTTGGCATTATGGCAGCGCGGACAATGAACAAGTCCGGTTATGATGTAAGACTTGCTGCGGGCACAATTACCGCTGGTGGTACGCTTGGCATTCTCATTCCCCCATCGATCATGTTGATCGTCATGGGCCCTGTTTTGGAAAAGGACGTTATCGCACTGTTCCAGGCTGCTATTTTGCCGGGTATTTTGCTGGCGACACTCTACCTGATCTACGCAGTAGGTCGGTGTATGATCAACCCGAGCCTCGGCCCTATTCTTCCTGCTGAAGAACAGCCTGAAACCTCTGACAGGTATCTGGTGGAAGTTTTGCTGGTGCTGGGGTCAATTATTGCCCTCATCTGGTTGATGTTCGTTGGAACGAACAGCGGCTTCTTTGGCATTCCATTGGCAGGCGCAATCGTGCCACTGGCTTGGTTCCTCGGTATGGTCGGCGTGTACCGCTGGATCAGAAATGCAAAACCGGGTGGGTTCTATTTCTCTGACCTCTGGGGAGAGTTCTTCCTGGGTCTCGTTCCACCAACCATCTTGATTGCATTCGCGCTTGGTTCGATCCTTGCGGGCTGGGCAACACCGTCTGAAGCGGCTGCCTGTGGAGCTTTCGGTTCGATTGTTCTTTCGGTCGGATACAAGAAGTTCAATATTCCCGACTTTTATGATGCGCTCATCAAGTCTTTGGAAATCACAGTTCTGATCATGTTCCTGGTAGCTGCGTCTAACTACTTCGGAGCAGTGTTCTCAGAACTCGGCACACCTAAATTCCTGACAGAACTTCTGCTGAGCTACGATCTTTCGGTGATCACCATGTTGCTGTTGATCATGGCGCTGATTTTCCTCCTTGGTTGGCCATTGGAATGGGTACCCATTGTGGTGATCATCGTTCCAATCCTGGTGCCATTGCTCGTTGACCTGAACATCAACCTTATCTGGTTCGCGATCCTTGTAGCGGTAAACCTGCAGACTGCATGGCTGTCACCACCAGTTGCGCTCTCCGCATACTTCCTGAAGGGTGTGGTGCCAGAGTGGGATCTGAAGGATATCTATCTCGGCATGATGCAGTTCATGGTCATTCAGGTTATTGGTCTGATGTTTATCTTCCTTGTGCCTGGTATCGCACTTTGGTTGCCTGACTACCTGTCAGGAAGCCCGAACCTGCTTGGCTTCTTCGAGTACACAATGTTCGAGAACCCTCCTCAGTAGATCATGCAGTTGGCCGCTAAAGGCCAACTAAACACGGACTAAAGATATTCTCCCTTGTCGTTACGCAGCAAAAGGCGTAGCTCCAAGGGAGATATTTTTATCAAGGAGCGCGTGCGTATCATGGCAATTACCTACTACAAAAAGGCCGAAAAAACTCCTGCGACCGGTGAAGACGAAACTCGGAAAATTGTCTCTAACATGCTTGCTGAGATCGAAGCAGGTGGCGAGGAAGTAGCAAAGGCCTACGGCGAAAAGCTCGATAATTTTACCGGAAACATTGTCGTCACTGATGAAGAGATCGAAGAGGCCGGCAAGAAGGTAAATCAAAAACTCAAAGACGACATTCAATTTGCCTATGATCGCGTGCGTAAGTTTGCAGAAGCACAGCGCGCTTCCATTCAGGAGTTTGAAACCGAACTCTCACCGGGTCTATGGGCAGGTCAAAAACTTATCCCCATGGTCACCGCAGGTTGCTATGTTCCCGGTGGTCGCTACGCGCACGTCGCATCCGCAATCATGTCGGTGGGCACAGCCAAAGTGGCAGGCGTGGAAAACGTGGTCGCATGCTCCGCTCCAAAACCAGGCGAAGGTATTAATCCCGCCATTCTCTATACAATGAACCTGTGTGGAGCAGATCACATACTGGCTCTGGGCGGAGTTCAGGGCATAGCCGCGATGACGTTCGGCTTGTTCACCGGCAAAAAAGCAAACTTCCTCGCAGGCCCGGGCAACCGCTTTGTAGCTGAAGCAAAACGCATGCTCTATGGCCGCGTTGGCATTGATATGTTTGCGGGGCCAACTGAAATCGGCATCATTGCCGATGAAACGGCAGATCCGCAGATCGTTGCGGAAGACCTGGTCTCTCAGGCAGAACACGGCTTTGATTCACCAGCTTGGCTTTTCACTGATTCAAAAGAACTGGCAGATGCCGTTTCAGGCAAAATGGAAGGCTTGATCAACGCGCTACCAGACACAGCTCGCGAGGCAGCGACTGCCTCATGGCGCGACTATGGCGAGATCATTCTATGCGATACCCGTGAGGAACTCTGCGAAGTGTCAGATGAATATGCTTCTGAACATTTGGAAATCCATACATCGCAGGACAAGTGGTTCACAGACAATCTCAAATGCTATGGTTCATTATTTATAGGTGAAGAAACGACTGTCACCTATGGCGACAAGTGCTCCGGCACCAACCACATCCTGCCAACAAAGGGTGCCGCCCACTATACAGGTGGTCTTTCCGTGCACAAATTCATGAAAGTTGTTACAACACAACGCATGACGCGCGAGGCAAACCGTGAAGTTGGACAAGCAGCAGCACGAATTTCCCGGCTTGAAGGCATGGAAGGTCATGCCCGCGCTGGGGATGCGCGTCTTCGCAAATATTTTGAAGGCGAAAACTTCGATCTTGGAATTGATGGATGAGTGCAAACCTGTTTGATCTTACCGGAAAAACCGCCCTTGTTACGGGTGGTGGAACAGGAATTGGTCAAGCAATCGCGCACGCGCTCTCAGACGCCGGCGCCTATCTTATTGTTATTGGGCGCCGTGAAGACAAACTCAAAGAGACTTTGGAAGGCCGCAACGGTCTTCCAATCTCGGTCGATTTGATGGGCGACGGCCCGCTCACAACCATCAAGGAAAGCTGTCAGAGCCATGGAACCTTTCCAGACATTATCGTCAACGCAGCAGGTTTAAACCCTCGAAAACACGCAGATGAAGTAAGCCCTGAAGTTTGGGACAAAACGATCCACATTAATTTGTCCGTCCCGTTCTTCTTGGCTCAAACATTTGTGCCGTATATGAAAAAGAAGAATTGGGGCCGCATCATAAACATCGCATCCCTGCAATCCCAACGCGCTTTCACGAACGGCATTGCTTATGGAGCATCCAAAGGTGGTGTTACTCAAATGACCCGCGCAATGGCTGAAGCTTGGTCCAAAGATGGCATTACAGCCAATGCGATTGCGCCAGGCTTTTTCCCCACAGAATTGACAGCCGCTGTTTTTGACGACAGCGAATTGGCAAACCATCATGCTTCGATGACCTGCATTGGCCGGAATGGCGAGTTATCTGACCTTATCGGTCCGGCCGTTTTTCTGGCTTCTGATGCTTCAAAGTATGTGACTGGGCAAATGTTGGCAGTCGATGGAGGATACACCGCAAAATGAAGGCACTTGTTTACACAGGAACAATGCAGACTGAATTTCGTGACGAGGCATCTCCGGTTGCAGGAGATGGGGAAGTCATTGTCGACCTTTCCCATTGCGGAATTTGCGGCTCAGACATGCATGCCTGGCACGGTCATGATGCGCGGCGTATACCACCACTTATTTTAGGTCACGAAGCTGTGGGCGTTGCCCGCTCAGGCAAGTTCGCAAATAAACGCGTGGCGTTGAACCCCCTTATGACTGATCCGACTTGCGAATTCAGCCTGGCGGGAAAAGAGCACCTCAGCCCTACCCGCGAACTGATTGGCATGCGGGTACCTGGAGCCTTTGCTCAAGCGGTTGCCATCCGCGAACAAAATTTGTTCGCGATTCCGGACCATCTGTCTTTTGATGAAGCAGCGTTGGCAGAACCCCTGGCAGTATGCGTTCATGCCGCAAAACTTGGCATCGCCAGGACCGGTACGGAGAAGGTTTCCGCTATTGTTTTGGGCGGTGGAGCGATTGGACTGCTCACGGCGCTGGTATTGAATCAATATGGCATCAAAAACGTACAAATCGCTGAAACCAATGAACTTCGCCGTAAAATGCTGGCAGATGTGACTGCCGCAAAACCATATAATCCAATCGACACCACACCATCTGCGCAAGTTGACCTGGTTTTGGATTGCGTGGGCTCTGGAATGACACGAAAAGCTTCCTGCGAAATCGTGAAACCGGGGGGAACGATAATTCATGTTGGATTGCAGGACAGCGGAGAAGGCATAGATACCCGTCATATTACGTTGCAAGAAATCGGATTTATCGGGGCCTACTGCTACACCAATGCTGATTTTCAGGAAGCCCTTGATTTATTGGCGTCAGGGCACATCTCACGGCAAGGTTGGTCGGAAATCCGACCTCTGAGCGAAGGTGGCAGCGGCTTTGAAGACATACACAATGGAAAAGCCGTTCCGAAGATTATTTTGGAAATTTGATGACAACAACCGACACCACAGGCCTAACACAGCTTGGCAGCGAAACAAAGCTTCCAAATTCGCCTGAAGAAGCTGAACTGGAACGTGTGCCAAACTCACAAAGTGACACCAATTTTCTGGTTCGCTTTACTGCTCCAGAGTTTACATCGCTTTGCCCCATGACCGGACAACCGGATTTTGCTCATCTGGTGATCGATTATGTTCCGGACCAGTGGATGGTTGAATCCAAGTCTCTCAAGCTGTTTTTGGGATCGTTCCGCAACCACGGCGCTTTTCATGAGGATTGCACTGTTGGAATTGGCCGGAGACTTGTTGAATTCCTTGAACCACGCTGGCTCCGCATCGGTGGATATTGGTATCCGCGCGGCGGAATACCCATAGATGTGTTCTGGCAATCCGGCCCCCCTCTCCCTGACGTTTGGTTACCGGATCAGGGTGTTCCAACCTACCGTGGACGCGGATAAATCTTCTATGGACAATTCATTCGACTCCAACTAAAAGCGCCTTTGAATTAAGTTGTTTGCTGCAAAGCGCAGCGTGTAAATTTTAGCGTCGCTCTACCGAACTCCCATCGGAATAACGCTGAAATCTAAGAGAAAAGGGCAATATCGTGTCAACGTTTGATAAAGTAGCGGATATCATCTCCGAGACCAGCGAAATTCCGCGCGAAGAAATTACACCTGAAAGCCACACAATTGATGATCTTGGCATCGACAGCCTGGATTTCCTCGATATTGTTTTTGCTATCGACAAGGAATTCGGCATCAAGATTCCACTCGAAAGCTGGACTCAGGAAGTCAATGACGGCAAAGCTTCCACGGAAGAATACTTCGTAATGAAGAACCTCTGTGGCAAGATTGACGAGCTGGTTGCAGCCAAGGCCTGATTGCCTTAAAAGATTTGATGATCAAAGACCCCCGTCTTCGGGGGTTTTTGCGTATGTGGAACAAGAACTAAAATGGGGTGCGCATGCAACTTGAATATTTCCAGATGATCGACAAAATTCCAAATGTCGATCTTGAGGCTAAAGTCCTCAACGCAACCTCCATTGTTCCAGATGCCAGCCCGGTCTTTGAAGGCCATTTTCCGGGCCATCCACTGGTTCCGGGTGTGTTGATGATCGAAACCATGGCGCAGGCCTCTGGTATTCTGATCATGCATACGATCGATTTCACAAAAATTCCGCTACTCGCCGGTGTAAAGGAAGGCAAGTTGCGCAATTTCGTCGGCCCAAAGACCGAGCTCGAGATCAAGGCGGAAATCGAACACGAAGGTTCGGGCTTCGCAGTGACCAAGGCCGAAATCAAATCCGATGGAAAGCGTATTGCAAATGCGCAACTCACGTTCACAATCATGCCGTTTCCCTCTCCAGACCTGCAAGAAACCATTAAGGGGCAGGTTGCGGAGATGAAGCGGAATGACTAATTTCTAACCAAATACAATTAACGCGTCTGGATTCTTTGCGCATGTCATCCGACCAAAAAGAAGTTTTGATTACCGGTATCGGCTTTGTCTCTTGTTTCGGCGAGGGAGCAGACCAGAACTGGCAAATATTGGGTGGTGCAACCGCTCCCGAACCTGTCATCAATATGGAAACTGTTGCACCCTATGGTGTTCATCCATTGCCTGAGATGGATTGGGCCTTGCAAATTCCGCGCAAAGACCAGCGACAGATGGAAAATTGGCAACGGTTGGGAACCTATGCAGCCGGTCTTGCTCTGGATGACGCGGGCATCAAGGAAAACGAAGAACTTATCTCTTCTATGGACCTTGTAGTGGCGGCCGGTGGCGGGGAACGCGATGTTGAAACGGATGAGGCAATCCTGAAGGATGCACTTGCCAGTAATGACCGCGAACAACTGATCCTGGATCGCTTGCGCACCGATTTACGCCCTACCCTGTTTCTGGCTCAGCTTTCAAACCTGCTGGCCGGCAACATCTCAATCGTTCACAAAGTTACCGGCTCCTCCAGAACCTATATGGGTGAGGAAACTGCTGGCGTTACAGTTATTCAAAATGCTGTTTCACGCATCGCCTCCGGTCAGAGCAGCCATATGTTGGTTGGAGGATCGTACAATGCTGACCGTCCTGACGCCCTGCTTCCTCATGCTTTGAACCACTATCTCTACACAGGTGGTACCGAAGGTGTTCACGGCCGTCAGGCGAATGGTGGTGGCATGCGAATGGGCAGTGTCGGCGCTTTTCTGGTTCTTGAAGAAGCTGAACATGCAAAAGCGCGCGGCGCCAAGTCGTATGCGAAACTAGATGGCGTGAGTTCAGACCTCGGCAAACGTGACGGCGAAAAGGGTCAGGAACGGCTGGAAGGAATGTTCGACAAGCTTGGTGGCACACCGGATGCTGTAATGTCTGGCGCAACCGGTGTCAGCGAAGCAACTGCTTATGAAATGGACTTTCTGGCTTCCAAACTTGGCGGCGATGTACCTGTTAGAGCATTTCAGACCATGATTGGTCAACCGCTGGAGGCGACCTTCCCTGCCGGTGTAGCGCTCGCGGCTCTGGCTTTGAAAAACAACGGATTTTACGCGCCGTTTGAGGCACAGGAAAAGCCCGCTACAAGCGAAGTATCGTCAATCATGGTGACATCAATTGGTCACCATTGTGGGGAAGGCTTTGCCCTGCTGAGCAAGTCCTGAACCCGGCACCCAAGGAGATTGAGATGACCAAATTTACCGATCACAAAGGTCGCCCGATTGTTGTGGTGACAGGGCTTGGAGCCGTAACGTCTTTAGGGCGTGGAGTTGACGAAAACTGGTTGGCACTGTGCGCAGGCAAGTCTGGCATTCACTCGGTAAAGCGGTTTTCGACTGAAGGCTTGAACACGCGCATCGCCGGAACTGTGGACTTTATGGATCCGGAAGAGATCTCAGCGCCCGGTATTTCATACGCGATGGCAGATGCGACAACGGGCGAGGCTCTGGAAGATTCAGGCTTTGGTACAAATGGCTTCCCCGGGCCTCTTTTCTTTGCAGCCCCCCCTGTTGAATTGGAATGGCAGCACCGGTTTGATCTTTTGTCCAGAACCGAGGATGGCGAAATTGGCTATGAACGGATGCTTGCTTCGGCTCGCGAGCACAAGCAGGAGAAAATGCACAGCCTCATTCAGTTAGGCACAATCGCATTCCGACTGGCTGAGAAGTATGAAACCCAGGGCCTTCCGATTTCATTGTCTACCGCTTGTGCCTCAGGTGCTACCGCGCTGCAGCAGGGCATTGAAGCAATTCGGCGCGGTGATACAGAGGCCGCTCTATGCGTAGCCTCAGATGGCTCTGTTACAGCAGAGGGATTGATCCGCTTTGGACTGCTTTCAGCATTGACCACAAACAATCAGGACGAGCCAGAAAAAGCATCCCGTCCGTTTTCAAAAGACCGCAGCGGTTTTGTGATGTCGGAAGGATCTGCGGCATTGGTACTCGAAACGCTGGAACATGCAACAAACCGAGGTGCCAAAATATATGGAACCATCCGTGGTGTGGGTGAGAAAGCGGATAGTTTCCACCGGACGCGCTCCAGCCCGGATGGCGCACCGGTCATCACGGCGATTTCTGCAGCGATTGAAGATGCGGGCATCGGCCCAAATGAAGTCGATTACATTAATGCCCATGGCACATCGACGCCTGAAAACGACCGCATGGAATACAACTCCTTACACGCTGTATTTGGTGACAAAATTCACAGCACGCCCATTTCCTCCAACAAATCGATGATCGGCCATACGCTGACAGCGGCGGGCGCCATTGAAGCCGTATTCTCTTTCAAAACGATGGAAGAAGGTGTGATCCCGCCAACCATCAATTACGAGACGCCGGATCCCGACATTCCGCTGGATGTCGTACCAAACCAGAGCCGTAAAGCAGATGTCGCAAACATCCTGTCAAATTCGTTTGGATTTGGCGGGCAAAATGCATGTCTTGTATTCGGGCGCGAAGTAGCCTAACCACTGCTCAAACAAAACAAACGATTATGATTGGAGCGAGCTTTGCGCGCACTTCAACTTGTTTCCGAACGTGAAGTAAAAATCACGGATGTACCGCCACCACCACCGCCAGGTGAAGGCGAAGTCCAATTCAAAACAAAGGTTGTTGCCCTGAACCACATCGACGTATGGGGCTGGCGCGGTATGGCCTTTGCCAAGCGCAACCTGCCAATGACTGTTGGTGCTGAAGCATCGGGTGAAATCACCGCAATCGGCCCGGGTGTGACCGGATTTAAAACCGGCGATCTCGTCTCAATTTACGGCGCAAAGAATGGTGGCGAATGCAAAGCATGGCGTGAAGGCAGGGAAAACCTTGCTGAAAACCCATTGGGCGTTCATGGTTTCCATCTTGACGGCTATGCGCAGGAACTTTCCAACATGCCGGCCCGAAACCTCGTGAAAGCGCCTTTTGGCGTTGATGAAGTGGGGGCGGCATTGGCACCGGTTACGTTCGGCACGGTCGAACACATGTTCTTCGACAATGCCAAGCTTGAACCGGGCGAAACCGTTCTCATTCATGCAGGCGGTTCTGGGATTGGTTCTGCTGCTATTCAGCTTGCCAAAAAAATTGGTTGTACCGTCATCACTACTGTTGGTTCTGACGAAAAGATTGAAAAATGCCACGAACTCGGCGCTGATCACGTCATCAATTACCGAAAAGACCGGTTTGAAGGTGCTGTTCGAAAAATCACCAAGAAAAAAGGCGTCGACGTTGTTTTTGAGCATGTCGGCAAGGATACTTGGGCTGGCTCGATGCTGAGCATGAAACCGGGCGGACGTTTGGTGACATGTGGTTCCACCAGCGGCGTCTCGGCTGAGACAAACCTTATGATGCTGTTCCAGCGGCAACTGCGTTTGATTGGGTCATTTGGATGCAGGATGGAAAACATGGTCAACGCCATGGACAAAATGGCACGTGGGATTGTGCATCCGGTTGTAGACTCTGAAATCGAGTTTGGTGATCTTCAAACTGCCCTTGAACGCATGGAAAGCCGCAAGGTTTTCGGAAAAATCATTATGCGGGTGAATGACTGACGTTATCATCCGAAAGCTGGTAATTGCCCTGCGCAATGCTCGTGACTGGGTCATTGCGCAGGTTTTTTTTGCATTTCTGGCAATTTTGAAGCTCTTTCCGGCAGATGGTGCAATTTGGTTTGTATCAGAAGCCGCGCGCGGCTTGGGCATGCTATATCCCCGCACCAAGCTCGCTCGGGCAAATCTCAAACTGGCTTTTCCCGAAAAACCTGACGAAGAAATCGAAAGCATTTTGAAAGAGATGTGGGCAAACCTTGGTCGCATCGCAGCAGAATACGTTTATCTCGACAAGATTTTTGACATCAACGAAACAAACCCCGAACTGGGGCGTGTGGAAGTTGTTGGTGTCGAACACTTTGAAAGCATCAAGGAACATGATGGGCCGGTAATCTGTTTCACGGGTCACACCGGCAATTGGGAATTGTTGCCAATCGCCTCAGCTGCCTATGGCCTGAACATCACAGCGCTTTTCAGACCACCCAACAACAAATACATTGCGGAACGCGTTCTGGCTGCACGAACAACCAATATGGGGCATCTGGTTCCGTCCAAGGTCGGAGCCAGTTGGTCATTGGCAAATGTTTTGGAAGATAGCGGCACGGTGGGCATGTTGGTTGATCAATTCTTTGTCCGTGGCGTCGAGG
>JASJDO010000008.1 GCA_030065115.1 Rhizobiaceae bacterium
ACACTACGAAAGTTCTCAATTGTAGTCTTCTTGCTCCTTTACACTTTGACAAGTCTCTTGGTTGTGCCACCTCTCGCTGCGAAGGTTTCAAACCGGGTACCATTGCCTTGCAATGGTCACTCAAACCTCCAATCGCAATCATTTCTCTATTGCGCGCTAAACCGGCATTATGTGCATCCGCAGCTGCTTGAAATTGCTACTGCAATGGCAAATGCGGTAGCTACCTCGTTTCCAGAGACAAAATCACTGACTCTGGATGCCAACTTCCCATTTTTGGATGGGTTTCCCATGCTTCCGCATATTTCTCACGATGACGGAAAGAAGTTGGATATTGCCTTCAAATATAAGGATCATAATGGAAAGTATGTGCGTGGTAAAACTGCTTCACCAATTGGTTATTGGCATTTTTCTAGAGCACGAAAAGGAGAAGTATTTGCTCAATGCCCATCGCAATGGCTCACTCTGCGATGGGATATGCGCTGGTTTCAAGTATTCAACGATGCAGAGTTGCGTCTTGAGCCTAAACGAACGGCAACTGCAATCAAATTTCTAACCAAGAATTCTCAGCGGTTTGGTATAGAAAGAATCTTGCTCGAACCGCATTTAAAACAGCGTTTCTGGTCCAAATCAGACAGGATACGCTTTCAAGGTTGCCGGGCTGCGCGCCACGACGATCATTTTCATTTCCAGATAAAAGTGGATCAATCAAAACGCTAAACCGGATTGGGTCGATGATAACCCGGCGTAGATGACATGATTTCGAGTTCCGCGTCATTCATCTCAGGTTCGATATCACCAAAGAGGGGTGTCGAGAGATAGCGTTCACCGGTATCCGGCAACATGCAAAGAACGGTCGAGCCCTTGGGTGCCTGTTTGCAGACTTCGAGCGCCGTTGCAAACGTTGCTCCACAAGACACGCCGGAGAAAATTCCTTCTTGGGTTGCCAGATCGCGTGCGCATTTCATGGCGTCTGCACCTGAGACCGTATGAACCTCATGAATGAAATCCATACCCACGGCGTCACCGGTAATTTTCGGAATAAAGTCCGGGCTCCATCCCTGAATGGGATGCGGGTTAAACGCCGGATGAGTTTCTGCGGCTGAACCATCTTCCCGACGTTTCTGCTCGATGCCACTCGTCAGCATGGCAGCATCGGCAGGTTCGGAGACAATAATCTTGGTATCGGGACGTTGCTTGGCAAGCACACGTCCCACTCCGTTTAACGTGCCACCCGTACCAAAACCGGTCACCCAATAATCAAGCGCTTCACCCTCAAAATCGCGTAATATCTCCTGTGCAGTGGTCGCCTCATGTGTGTCCGGATTGGCTTCGTTTTCAAACTGACGGGTCATGAACCAACCATGTTTTTCGGCAAGCTCGCGCGCCTTGTTGACCATGCCCGTGCCCTTTTCCTTGGCGGGGGTCAGCACCACCTTCGCGCCCAGAAACCGCATCAGGCGTCGACGTTCAACACTGAAACTCTCAGCCATGGTAATGACAAGCGGATAGCCTTTGGCCGCACAAACCATTGCAAGACCGATCCCGGTATTGCCACTGGTTGCTTCAACTACGGTTTGACCCGGTTTCAACTCGCCCGATTTTTCAGCCGCCTCGATAACCCCAAGTGCCAGCCGATCCTTGACCGAACCAAGCGGATTAAACGCCTCCACTTTTACGAAAAGATTAATGCCTTCCGGTGCTAGACGGTTAATGCGGACAACAGGCGTGTTGCCAACAGTTCCAAGAATATCATCAAAGCATGCCATGGGATCTCCTCAACAAAAAGAATTTGGCCCCTAAGCTACATCTTTTAGACCACGTCCTTCAAGCAGGGCATCAATCTCAGGCATTTTGCCCCGAAACTCGACATAGAGTTCTTCCGGGTCTCGGCTTCCGCCAGCAGAATAGATAAACTCTTTCAGCTTTGCCGCAATGCCTGTGTCAAACACATTGCCTGTTTCTTCAAAGGCACGGAAGGCATCTGCATCCATGACTTCCGACCACATGTAGGAATAATATCCGGATGAGTAGCCATCTCCGGAAAAAACATGCGCAAAATGCGTAGAGCGGTGCCGCATGGTAATTTCTTTCGGCATGCCGATTTTGGCCAGAATGGACGCTTCCGCTTCAGCGACATCTGTCACGTCACTTGCTGGCATCGTGTGATATTCAAGATCCACCAGTGCGGACGATGTGTATTCGACAGTTGCATACCCTTGATTAAAATTTTCCGCGGCCTTCAACTTGTCCATCAGCGTTTGAGGGATGGATTCGCCTGTTTTGTAGTGAACCGCATATTTGGAAAGAATTTCCGGTTCACTTAGCCAATGTTCATACAGCTGGCTTGGCAGTTCGACAAAGTCTCTTGCAACTGAGGTGCCAGAAACATTCGGATAAGTGACATCAGACAACATGCCGTGGAGTGCATGCCCAAACTCGTGAAAAAGCGTGCGCGCATCATCAAAGGTGAGCAGGGTCGCTTCACCTTCCGGTGCCTTGGCGAAGTTCATCACATTCACAATGATCGGGCGAATATCACCTTTCAATTTTTGCTGCGAGCGGAAGCCACTCATCCACGCGCCTGAACGTTTTGAAGACCGGGCAAAATAGTCTCCCAAGAACAAGGCAACATGTCTGGCGTCACTATCACTCACTTCAAAGGCCCGTACATCCGGATGATAGAGTTCAAGGCCGGACACTTCTTTGAACGATAGGCCGAACAGGCGATTGGCAGTTTCGAAAGCTGCTTCTATAATCTTGTCGAGCTGGATATAGGGTTTGATCTCAGCCTCATCCAAATCATGCTCTTGCTTGCGTACCTTCTCTGCATAGTAGCGCCAATCCCAAGGCTCAATGTCAAAATTAGCACCTTCGGAATTCGCCAGTTCCTGAAGCTTGGCGGCTTCGTTTGCCGCTTGTGCCTTTGCAGGCTTCCAAACATTCATGAGCAGATGGCGCACTGCATCCGGCGTCTTTGCCATCTGGTCGTCGAGCTTGAATTCAGCAAAATTTTTGAATCCCAGCAGGTTGGCACGCTCCTCACGAAGCTTCAGAGTTTCCAAAATCGTATCGCGATTGTCCGTTTCACCGCCATTCTCGCCACGGGCAATCCATGCGCGGAATGCTCTCTCACGCAGATCACGTCGGTCAGAAAACTGAAGGAAGGGCTCAATCAGTGAACGGGAAAGGGTGATCACATGCTTGCCCTCATGTCCGCGCTCCTTTGCGGCGGAAGCTGCAGCGGCAACCAGAAAGTCAGGCAGTCCAGTCAAGTCATCTTCACTTTCAAGGACCAGTTCATAACTTGCTTCATCCGCCAACATGTTTTGCGCGAAGCTTGTTCCCAGCGTTGCAAGTCTCTGCGTGATTTCGCTCATCCGTGTGCGCTCTCCGCCTTCAAGCTTCGCACCAGAACGCACAAATGATGCATGATAGCGTTCGAGTACACGCTTTTGCTCAGGTGTCAGGTTCAGCGCATCGCCTTGTTCAAACAAGGTATCCACCCGTTTGAAAAGGCCAGCGTTCAGCATGATTTTCGAACTGTGTTCAGCAAGTTTGGGCGCCATTTCCCGCTCGATTGCCTGCAATTCCGGATTGGTATGTGACCCTGACAGGTTATAAAAAATGGCGCTTACTTTGGAAAGCGCATCACCGGCCAGTTCCATCGCCTCAATTGTGTTGGCAAAGCTGGGTGCCTCACGATTGGATGCAATCGCATCAATCTCGGCTTCGCTTTGTTCCAAAGCCGTCTGGAACGCCTCGGAATAATGTTCCGGCTTGATCTGGGCAAAAGGTGGAATTTCAAATGGGGTATCCCAGTCAGACAATAGCGGGTTTTGGTTGGTCATAAATTTCTCTCAGGTTGTTTGGAGATGATATGGGATGTTGTGGTGCGATTTACATCAAATCCAAGGATGAAATTTTGGTTATTTTCGAAGCGCTGGCAGACCCACACCGGTCGCTTCAAACCCACCATCTGCGGAAAGGATCTGGCCAGTAATGTAACTGGCCTGCTCTGACGACAGAAAGAAGATCGCGTTTGCAATCTCTTCTTCTGAACCATAGCGGTTAAGTGGAATAGCATCGTGATAGGCGTCAATAATGTCCTGCGTATGAACCGCCATGGCAAGCTTGGTTCTCACAGGACCCGGACACACGCAATTGGCGCGAATCCCATATTCGCCCAGTTCAGCGGCCTGCTGCAAGGTCAGTTGAATGACTGCTGCTTTCGAAGTTCCGTATGCAGTCCGGAGTGTCGATGCGCGCAAGCCCGAGATCGATGCAATATTCACAAATGCGCCGCCCTGCTCTTTCATCAATGGAATTGATGCCTGACTGACCAGAAACACACCATCTAGATTAGTCTCCATCACTGTGCGCCAGCGTTCAAACGTGGTTTCTTCTATCGGGCCAAAATCCGCAACGCCTGCATTGTTCACGACCGCGTCCAAAGTTCCAAAGTCGGCTTTTATCTTGCTTATAAATTGATCGACCTGTGCAGGATCGGAAAGGTCTGCTTTCAGCGCCAATACGTGTTCCAGCGGTTCGGCAACGGATTCCAACTCTTCTGCATCGCGGTCCACCATCGCCACTCGCCAACCCTCCTGCAAAAAGCGGTGTGTTGTTGCGAGGCCAATTCCCCGGGCTGCTCCCGTCACCAGTGCCGTCTTCATGAATTAAGTTTCTCCCAAAGAATGTACCAACCTTGAGGCTCGTCATCTGTTTCAAAATAGATATCCATGATCATGCCCGAGGTTTTCAATATCCCGTCTGCGGCCAACTGCTTCACGGTTTCGGAAAATCCTGCTGGTTCCCAGACATCTTTGTGTACCGTGCAGGCGAACAAACCGCCCGGCTTCAAGATACGGAAAAGCTCATGCAGGCATTCGGCACCCACATGAGCATGGGTAAAGGTACCTGTGCAAATCATCGCGTCATAGAGATTGTCTTCCAAAGGAAGTTTTTGATTGAGATCAGCTTCGATAAGCAATTCATAGACGGGCGCACCATCAATTGCCTTCTCCCCTGCAGTTCTTAACATGGCTGGTGAATAATCAAGAGCGTCTATGTTTCGGAAACCAAATCCGCTGAGGTGCTCACCAGCAAGGCCAGTCCCGCATCCCACATCCAGAATTCGGGCGTTGCCCGCAAGCTTGGCTTCCTTCAACAGAGAAGCAGTTTTACGTGGAGTGAGATACTTCAAACCATACAACATGGTCTGGTCATAAGTTTCTGCCCAGTCGTCATAGAGCGCCTTGGCATCACGATCACTTTCCAGCGCATAAGCACGTTTGAGCAGGTCTTCTGACTTTTCTTCAAATGTTGATGCCATTATTGTGTTTAACGCTCCTTGTTTCCCATATTGCCGTAAAGCCACAAGGATGCAAGAAACCGCCATCCATTCAGAGAGGTTCTTATGTCAGATCATATTGATTATTATTTCACTTGCCCTTCACCCTTTGCCTATCTCGGCCTTAATACGCTTCTTGAGATTGCCCAAAAGCACGGTAAATCAATCAATTATAAGCCTTTCAATATTATGGAAGTCTGGGCGGAATCCGGTGCTGTACCTCCAGGCCAACGCCCACCTGTTCGCCAGCGTTATCGTTCGATTGAGGTTCAGCGCGTTGGCGTAATGCGTAACGTGACAATTAATCCTGCTCCAAAATATTTTCCTACCGATCAAGCACCTTCGGATCACACTGTTTGTGCATTGGTAATAGCAGGCGAAGACCCGGCAGATTTTTGCCGTGCTGTTGGCAAGGCGATTTGGGAGCAAGAACAACAGATCGCTGATGAAGACGTTCTTTCAAGGCTTTTGAGCGAATGCGGTCATGATGCAGCAAAAATTCTAGAAATTGCCAATTCTGATGCTGCGGCAGCCGCACGCTCACAAAACTCAAAGGATGCAATTGCCGCGGATGCGGTGGGCGCACCAGCTTATGTTTACAATGGCGAAGTATTCTGGGGTCAGGATCGACTTGAATATCTGGATCAGATGATCTCGTCCGGCCGACCCGCTTTCAGCGCATAGTCCACAAGTCCGATAGATCCGTACAGAAATCTGGACATTGGTCCCAGCCGTCGCTAAAAAGGAAATTATTCCTTTCTGTGGTGGCATGATGGACAGACTTACACATCATCAAATCTGGTCAGCAATCGATCAGCTTGCAGTACAATCCGGATTTTCCGTTTCCGGGCTTGCTAAGAAGGCCGGGTTGGATCCTACCACTTTTAACAAGTCCAAGCGTTTCACCTCTGGTGGCCGCGAGCGGTGGCCTTCCACTGAATCCATTGCCAAAATCCTCAAATGCACGAACACCAGTGTTCAGGATTTTATGGGGTCCTTGATAAACGTTGACCAAGATGCAAGGCGCAATACTCTGAGTTACCGCGATGTCCCGCAGCGAAGCGTTCCCTTGATTGGTTTCGCTCAGGCCGGTGCGGGCGGGTATTTCGATGATGGCGGCTTCCCAGTCGGCCAGGGCTGGGATGAAATCGCGCCTCCCGGCAATGTCACAGAAAGCAGCTATGCCTTGAAAGTATCGGGCGACTCCATGATGCCGCTCTATCGTGAGGGCGATATTCTCGTGGTTGACCCGACGGCGAATGTCAGACGGGGTGACAGGGTAATTGTAAAAACCAACGAAGGTGAGGTACTCGCGAAAACGCTTGAAAAAAAGTCACCGGGAAGTGTCGAGTTGAAGTCACTGAACCCGGAACACCCGGACCTGAAATATCAGCTTGATGAAATTGACTGGATCGCGCGTATAGTTTGGGCAAGCCAATAGGCTTGCGAACCGATGCTGCGGGCGTTCTTCCGAATCCTGACCATAGCTTTGATATTCGGGTTGATGGTTATCTTTCTGCTAAGTGGTGATGAGCCCGTTGTCCCAACGGACAATATGTCCGATACACCCGGCACAATCAGAGAGGTTCAAGGTGACGTTCGCGACGTAACACCGGATGATTTTGTGCAAACACCATCAAGCGAAGGCACCGTGTTGGAGCGTTTGCCTGCGAAAGAGCCTCCGCCAGTCCCACCAAGACCTCCCAAACCGGTTGTCTGGAAACGACCAATTGTCTACGCAGCAGGAAAATTGAAAAGTGATGAAGTTGAAATTCAACTAACGGGTATTGAACCTGTCCCGATTGATGAGCAATGCTTTGGAGAAAGCGCCGAGACATGGCCATGTGGCAGAATTGCCAAAACAGCGTTCGCCAATTTCATTCGTACGCGATCGATAAATTGTGATCCTTCATCCCAGAAGGACAAAAAAGTTATTACGCGCTGCCGCGTCGGCAAAATCGATCTTGGCAAATGGCTTGTCGGGAACGGATGGGCTCGCTCTTCAGATACGATGTATGCGGAAGAGCAGGAGCTTGCCAAATCCAAGCAGCAAGGCATCTGGAGTGAAACCCGGCCTTAACCGAGTTTTCCTTCCAGACCCGCATCAATCATTTCTATGGTCTTGTCGATGCCATACAGCGCTGCGAATGAACCAAAGCGCGGCCCCTGATCCTGACCAAGCAGTATCTGATACAGGGCCTGGAACCATTCACGAAGGTTCTCAAAACCATGGTCTTTACCAACGGTGAAAATTTCGGTCTGGATCGCCTCCCCATCCGCTGTCGGATCAAGCGCTGCGAGTTTTGTTTTCAGGTCTTCTAGCGCCGCACGTTCCTGATCGCTGGGCGCACGGAAGGTTTTCGTTGGCCGAACAAAGTCTTCAAAATACCGGATTGCGTAGCCGACCAATTCATCCAACTCAGGATGGCTTTCTGGCGTCACCCCATCTGCATATTGGGAGATGAAGCCCCAAAGCGTATCCTTGTCAGAAGCATTGGAAGCACTGACCAGATTGAGGAGCATAGTGAAGTTAATCGGCATGTCCGCTTTTGGTGGATTGCCACCGTGAATATGCCAGACTGGATTGTTCAGTTTTGCCTTGTCATCCTGTCCATCAAAAGCAGCAAGGTGTTGGAAATATTCATCCACCTGACGCGGAATCACATCAAAATAGAGGCGCTTTGCGGTTTTGGGTTTTTGGTACATGAAGAGTGAAAGACTGTTGGGCGATGCGTATTCCAGCCATTCTTCAATCGCGATACCATTACCCTTTGTCTTGGAGATCTTCTCGCCTTTATCATCCAGGAACAATTCATAAATGAAATGGTCCGGCGGTCGTACGCCGAGAATCCGGCAAATCTTGTCATAGAGATTTGAGTTGATCTGATGATCCTTGCCATACATCTCAAAATGCACATTAAGGGCAGCCCAACGCATTCCGAAATCGGGCTTCCATTGAAGCTTTACATTGCCGTCGATTACTGGAAGCGTTACTTCCGACCCATCTTCATCATCAAAGGTAATCGTACCGTTTTCAGCGTCAACCGACTTCATCGGCACATAAAGGACATTGCCGGTTGAAGGAGAAATCGGCAGAAACGGGCTGTAAGTCGCCTGCCTCTCCGGCCCGAGGGTTGGCAGCATAACGTCCATAATGTCCTGATACTTCTCAACCGCCTTCAACAACATGTCGTTGAATTTACCAGTAGTGTAATACTCGGTTGAACTGGCAAATTCATATTCAAAGCCAAAGCTGTCGAGAAACTCGCAAAGCTTTGCATTATTGTGGGCAGCGAAACTTTCATGATCACTGTCAAACGGATTGGGAACACGGCTCAGGGGCTTGTTCAGATATTTCTTCAACATTTCGCCATTGGGCACGTTGCCGGGAATCTTTCTCATGCCATCCATGTCATCCGAAAAACAAAGGATCCGTGTTGGTATCTTGTTTTCGGTCAAGACACGAAAGGCATTCATGACCATGGTGGTGCGGGCAACCTCACCAAATGTGCCGATATGCGGCAGACCTGAGGGGCCGTAGCCGGTCTCAAACAGAACTTCCTCCGGATATCCAGACTGTTCAAACCGTTTGACCAGACGCTTTGCTTCTTCAAATGGCCAGGCTTTGGAAGTTTGCGCGATTTCTTTGAGATCTGCGGTCATGTGTTGAATGCCTTAAGGGAGGATGATTGTTGTCATTTCCACGCTTGTTATCGTATTGCGACACATTTTCCAAGCAGTTGCTAACACCGTTCAAAGCACCTAATCTTTGGCTATCACAAACTTACCGAGGCCAAATTTACATGTCTGACCGTTCCGTCCATCAAGCACTTGTCCATGTCATGGTGACCATGTCCGCGGCAGACCGCACCATGACCGATCACGAACTTGCCAAGATCGGGAATATTGTCAATTCACTGCCTATTTTCGGGGGGTACGACCAAGACAATCTGATGGATGATGCAAAGGAATGCAGTGCCATTCTTCAAGGGTCAAACGGGCTTGGTGATGTTATATCCAATGTGCTGGACAACGTGCCCGAAGCGTTGCACGAAACTGTGTATGCACTTGCGGTTGAAGTTGCTGCGGCCGACCTTAATGTGGAGCAGGAAGAGCTTCGCCTGCTACAGCTGTTGCGTGACTCGTTAAACCTTGACCGGTTGAGTTGCGCTGCGATCGAGCGCGGAGCGAGAGCCAGACACCGGACACTATAACCTATGCCTGAATTTACCGAACCACAAATAAGACTGGGAATTTTTCTTGGGCTATTTTCTTTGCTGGCGGTCATGGAATTTCTTCTGCCACGAAGAGAATTACGGCCCGTGAAGGCAAAGCGCTGGATCACAAACTGGATTATCGTATTTATTGATTCCGCCGTTCTGCGATTGATCTTTGTGGGTGCCGCGGTCGGCGCTGCAACTTGGGCTGAAATAAATGGCTACGGTTTGTTCAACCTTTGGGAAGCGCCACTGTGGCTGGCCGTTCTTGTTTCATTCGTGGTGTTGGATTTCACCACATGGCTGGCCCATGTTGCCTCTCACAAAATCCCGATCCTTTGGACGGTGCATCGCATGCATCATTCTGACGTTGATATTGATGTTTCAACGGCCATTCGCTTTCATCCGATTGAAATCATTTTATCCATGGCATGGAAGGTCGTAGTTGTGTCTGCGCTTGGTGCGCCCGCTATCTCCGTATTGATCTTTGAGATCGTATTGAATGGAGCCGCCATGTTTAACCATTCCAATACCAAGATACCTATCGGCCTCGACCGTGTATTGCGGTGGTTCATTGTAACACCGGACATGCACCGTGTGCACCATTCCATTATTCACAACGAAACAGATTCAAACTATGGCTTTAATCTTGCTATTTGGGACCGATTGTTTGGAACTTATATCGACCAGCCGGAGAAGGGCCATGAGGGCATGACAATCGGCCTTTCAGAGTGGCAAGATGATCGACCGACTGGACTGATCTGGAGCTTGAAAATTCCGTTCCTAAGTCAGAAAAATCCTTAGAAGCAAGATCTTGCACTAGTAGAGCCCAAGCGGGAAATACCTAAGATATAGTTCAGCGAACGTGCCCTTTTGATTGATCTCCTTAAGCGCGTAGTTCATCGCGTCGACCATGTCTTGATTGCCCTTGGGCAAAGCCACTGACAACCCTGCACCGAAATGTTTCTGAGATTCAAATGCGCCATCCAGAAACTCGCAACAATTGTCAGATGCCGCTGATGCCAGCCAAAATGACAGTGAAAGCGCATCAGAAAATACAGCATCGATTTCCTGTTTTTGCAGAGCCTGCAAAGCGGCATCACGGGTCTCAAACTCTACCGGTGTTCTGGCAGAAAAGACTTCTGCAAAATAGCCCGAATGATTGGAGCCGGTTACAACACCAATTTTTTTGCGAAACAACGCATCATAGGCACTGCCTTCCAACGCGCTATCCTTGCGCACCACAAATCGAGCAGGAACCCTCAAATAAGGTCTTGAAAACGCATAATGCTTTCGGGTTTCTTCAGAAATTGCAATGCCGGCAAGAATGGCATCACCTTCGCCATTCTCCATGGCCTTTTTCAAGTCACCCCATGGCAGGGCTTGGATCTCACACCGGTTCAATACTTCAAGTTCTGCACAAATTGCGCGGGCCAGATCCACATGAAGCCCAGTGAGGCGTTTCTTCCGATCAATAAAGTTGAAGGGAGGAAAATCGGTGGTCGTGAGAAATCGAAGCCTGGGTTGCGCCTTCATGTCCGGCTTTTGAAACCGCTCCGCTTCGTCCCAGTAATTTGGAATGGTAACATCCTGCGCAAAAGCTTCTTGGTCAAAATTCTGCAAAGCAGAGGAGAGCTGAAGAACCAAGCTGAACACAAATATCGACATGATTTTGGACATTATTTTTGTCTGGCAATGCTTACGATGATGACCTAATGTTACAGAGTGTGAGTTGATAGCAGGTATTTGGTTGTGTGGGAACCGAGACTTGACGAGACTGCGCGGCAATTGGCTGTGCGGAGTGTTAAAAGTCCTGAAATATTGGATGGCGAAGTAAACTCTGAGCCATTGCCATCGGCGTCAGATGGCCAGTCTTTAAAACTTAGCGCTGAACTACTCATTCTCAATCGATTTGGTATTGGCTATCCCTTTTTGAAAGCTGCTCACAGACTGTCGATCCAGTATGGTTTGGACGCACGTGAGATCCTTTTCAAGTCAGGAATCATCTCAGAAGATATCTGGATCGAATCCCAATGTCTGCTTGAGCGCGAGAGAGAAAAAGTCCGCAACAGATATGAACTTGACTTCAGGAAACTCGATCTTGCAGTTAACAACCTGCATCGCACGTTGCCTGCCTACTCAGCGCATCGGACTTTTACAGGCTGGCAGAGCCTTTTGCTATTGGTCTCGGTGTCCGCAATCGCTTATCTTTTTGCTTACAACACGCAAACCTTTTTTTTCATCGCAACCATGACTGTATCGACTTTTTACACCGGTGTTGTAATTTTGAGAGCCTTGATGCTTGCACGGTATGACAAGCGTGTAAAAACAACACAAACTCTTCCATCACTTCAGCCCGCTCAAATGCCGATATATTCAGTGGTTGTGCCATTGTACAAAGAGGCAAATCAAATCGGGCCTTTGACAAAAACCCTGATGAAACTGAACTGGCCGAAAGATCGATTGGACATAAAATTGATCTGTGAGAGCGATGACACCGAAACACTCGACGAAATTCGCGATACGCCTTTGCCCGACTATTTTGACCTGATTGTGGTTCCAAATGCTTATCCGAAAACCAAGCCGAAGGCGTTGAACTATGCTTTGTCTGAATGCCGTGGTGAATATCTGGTGATTTATGATGCAGAGGACCGACCTTCTCCCAATCAACTGCGTGAGGCTTTTGCCAAGTTTTCAACCGAAGACAAACGTCTTGCGTGTTTGCAGGCACCGCTGATTATCAGCAATGCTGAACAAAGCTGGCTCGCGCATGTTTTCTACATTGAATATCTAACCCTTTTCCGGGGAATATTACCGGTTTTGGCCAGTTGGAATATGCCGCTACCACTTGGTGGCACATCCAATCATTTCAAGGTTTCAATCTTGAAAGACGTTGGGGCATGGGACCCTTACAATGTTACCGAAGATGCAGACCTTGGAATCCGCATGGCGCGAGAGGGTTATCGAACCAGCACCATTAGCCTTCCTACCTATGAAGAGGCTCCCCCAACTCTCGACCCATGGATCAAGCAACGAACACGATGGATGAAAGGGTGGATGCAGACGATTCTGGTCCACAACCGGAACCCCTTTCGATTATTCCTCGACATGGGCCTGCGCGACGGTCTGGTTTTTCACCTGTTGTTGACTTCGATTGTTTTATCGTCGCTTTTTCACCCAATCCTGATAGGCTTGACGCTTGTTCAAATAATCCAATTGGAAGTTATTGGGTCACAGGACTGGCTGCTGACCTTGGGTATTTACAATCTTGTCGCCGGCTATACCACCTATTGCCTGTTTGCTGCCCTGGTCCTGAAATCAAACAACAGCACTGGCAAATGGGCGTTACTCCTTACGATCCCGGTATATTGGTTTCTTATTTCAATTGCCGGGTGGCGCGCACTGTTTCATCTACTTGTCATGCCACATCGCTGGGAAAAAACGCCACACGGGTTGGCACAAACAAAGATTTGAACATAATTATTCACAATCGGATGCTACGATACCAAAGACTGATTTGTCGGAGAATGACTATGATACGCAATGCGTTGGCTTCAATGGGTATATTATCCACTTTTGCGGTTTCAATATTTGCTGTACCGGGCCTTGTAGACGTTGTCACGCCTGCTCAAGCAGGTTGCGGTGATGAAGCAAATAGCGGAGTGGATTGGACGGGTTGCCGCAAACGCAACATCATCATGTCTGATTTTGATTTCACCGGAGCCAACTTTACCCGCACAGATCTTTCCTCATCAGACTTGCGCGGATCTAATTTTGACAATGCCAAATTCATGAAGGCGAATCTTGTTCGCGCCTCTTTTAGCAACGCTTCGGCACGGCAGGCGAATTTTTCCAATGTGGTCGCTTCGCGCACGGATTTCAGTTCTTCCGACCTTACAAAAGCTAATCTCTCAAAGGCCGAGACAAACCGTTTGAACTTTAAGGATGCCAATCTTAGTGGTGCTGACCTTTCAAAGGCAGAATTCGCCCGCGCCATGTTTTCTGGCGCGAACATATCGGGCGTGACATTCGACTATTCAAATCTGGCAAGGTCAGATTTTCGCGGTGCAAATTTTGAAACGCCGCCAACAATGCAGGATGCATATCTGTTTCAAACGCGATTGGAAGGATTAGATCTGTCAAAAGTCAAAGGGTTACAGAATTGGCAGATCAAGCTTGCTTGTGGAGATGATGCAACCAAACTGCCAGAGGGTATTGAGCGACCTGGCACTTGGCCTTGCACAAATGTCGAATAAGTGCCCTAGCCTTTAAAGTGCTTTGACAATTTGAGGCCCTGCGCCTGATAGTTCGAACCAAGGTCCGTGCCATATAGCTGCGCTGGCCGTTCGAGCATATGCTCATAAACAAGTCGGCCAACCAATTGGCCATGCTCAAGAATAAACGGAACTTCGTGGCTACGTACTTCCAAAACACCACGGGCGCCCTTGCCTCCTGCGTGAACATGCCCGAAACCCGGATCAAAGAAGCCGGCATAGTGCACACGGAATTCACCCACCAAAGGATCAAACGGAACCATCTCTGCGGCGTAGAGTGGCGGCACATGCACGGCTTCCTGCGAGACAAGGATATAGAACTCATTTGGATCAAGGACCAGATCATCTGATCCGCGGTTGTAGATCGGTTCCCAATAGTCAAGAACGTCGCACGCAGCCTTTTTGTCAACGTCAACCAATCCTGTGTGGCGCTTGCCCCGATAGCCTACAAGACCGTTTTCATCGCCGCTCAGATCGATTGACAGGCCAATCCCACCATTATGGATGTTGGGTTCTGCTGTCGCGACCAGTGTTTCAGACCTGTGAAGATCCAAAAGTTGCTCGTCAGAAAGAACTGAATGGCCCTTGCGAAACCGGATTTGCGACAAACGGGACCCGGTTCTCACGACTACCGGGAACGTGCTGGGACTGATTTCCAGATAAAGCGGACCTTTATACCCCATGGGAATTTGATCGAAGGCTTGGCTTTCATCTGAAATGACTCGGGTAAAAATGTCGAGCCGTCCTGTGGAGCTTTTCGGGTTGGCGGATGCTTCGATATTTCCGGGCAAATCAAGGCTCTCCAACAATGGAACCAGATAAACACATCCTGTTTCAAGAATTGCACCATCCTGCAAATCAAGTTCATGCAGCTTGAACCGCTCGAGCTTTTCTAGAACTGTTCTCCCTTTTCCCGGAAGAAATGATGCTCTGACACGAAACGCTTTCGTTCCAAGACGCAAATCGAGACTGGCAGGCTGCACCTGATCGTCATCGAAGGGACGATCCGTGAGGATCTGATTTCCGTCGCCGAGCGCCTGAATGGCAGCATCTGCCAAAATTCCTGTTTCGCGCGTCATGTTTGTATCGCTCTTTGAAGTTTCGTCACTATAAATATCGTGGTGTTTGATTGACGCAAAGAGCAAGATGAACTAACACACACATATTGAAGTGGTGATTTGGGCCGGCCGGCTTGCAGCCACGTTAAACAAGTCGCTAAAAGGGCCGAAATTTGCACAGACAGCAGATTTGGACTCCAGAATGCGACTTCGCATTCTGGTTTTTTTGTTTGTGGAGTTGAAACAATGACATTTGAAAACGATTGGCACCCTGAAACGAAACTGGTTCATGGCGGCACCAGCCGCAGTCAGTTCGGAGAAACCTCAGAAGCCATGTATCTGACCCAGGGGTTTGTCTATGAAACGGCAGAAGCTGCCGAGGCGAGATTCAAGGGCGATGAAGACGGGTATGTCTATTCTCGCTATGGAAATCCCACGGTGAGCATGTTCCAGGAACGCATGTGCCTGCTGGAAGGTGCCGAAGACGCCCGTGCGACCGCCTCAGGCATGGCAGCGGTTACTGCTGCTATTGGATGCCAGGTTGAGCACGGTGATCATATTGTAGCAGCGCACGCGCTTTTTGGCTCTTGCAGATGGGTCGTCGAAAAACTGATGCCCAAATATGGCGTTGAGTGCACCCTCGTCGATGGCAAGAACCTCAATGCGTGGAAGGCTGCTGTCAAACCAAATACAAAGGTTTTCTTTCTTGAAAGCCCGACCAATCCAACGCTTGAATTGGTTGATATCAAAGCGGTTGCCGATTTAGCCCACGAAAATGGTGCGAAGCTCGTTGTTGACAACGTATTCGCTACTCCGCTTTACCAGCACCCGCTGAAACTGGGTGCAGATATTGTGGTATATTCTGCAACGAAGCATATTGATGGGCAGGGGCGATGCTTAGGCGGGATCATTCTTGCCGATAAAGAATGGATCAACGAAAACCTGCATGACTATTATCGTCACACAGGTCCCTCCCTGAGCCCCTTCAATGCGTGGACATTGCTAAAGGGCCTCGAAACTCTTTCTGTCCGCGTCGACCGACAAACGGATACGGCCGAAAAGATTGCAACGGCACTGAATGGCCAGAAAAAGGTCAGCAAGATGATCTATCCGGGTCTTGATAGCCACGCTCAATTTGATCTGGCCCAACGACAGATGCGCAGAGGTTCGACACTCCTCGCGTTTGAGCTTGCAGGCGGAAAGCAGGAAGCATTCGAGTTTATAAACAAACTTGAAGTCGTGTCGATTTCGAACAATCTTGGGGACGCGAAAAGCCTGATCACGCATCCTGCGACCACAACTCACAAAAACCTTGCAAAAGACGAACGTATCTCAGTGGGCATTACGGATGGATTGGTCCGGTTATCGGTGGGACTGGAAGCAGCTGATGACCTGATTGAGGATATCGACAGAGCACTGGGTTAGGATTTGCACCAGCTTCTGAAACTGGTTGAATTGCTTTGCCGAGCCGCAACTATGTGATATTTCTTGCCCGAATAATCATTGGGCGCAAGCATGTTCAAGGCAACGACGCACGGAATTACTGTCAATGTGTTACCGGTGTTCATCGACGAACGTTCGGACCCCCAGTCTTCGCAATATTTCTGGGCATATCGCATCAGTATTGAAAACCAGTCTGGTCAAACGGTACAACTCCTATCTCGCTATTGGCAAATCACCGATGGCATAGGCCGGGTTGAAGAGGTGCAGGGTGATGGCGTGGTAGGCGAGCAACCGGTTCTGGCAGACGGTGAGACTTACACTTATACCAGTGGCTGCCCACTGCAGACCCCCTCCGGCATAATGGTCGGCAAATATAAAATGGTGGATAGCGCCGGCAAAACGTTTGAAATTGATGTTCCGGCGTTTCCGCTTGATCTACCTGACCATACCCCAAGCATTAATTAGGCATTTTTAATTTGATCCGCTCTCTGCGCCCAATTCTTCTGATACTTGGCCTGCTCTTGACCACGCTTGGTGTGGCAATGTTCATTCCGGCATTGGTGGACTTGGTTGCGAATAACCGGGATTGGGAGGTTTTTGCGTTTTCTGGCGGCTTGACCCTGTTGATCGGTCTTGGCCTTTATGCTGGCAATCGGGATGTCCCGCAATCGATGTCGACCCGGCAGGCGTTTGTGATGACGTGCGCTGCATGGGTATCACTCAGCTTTGTAGGCGCGATTCCGTATTATCTTTCCGGAGTGGTTCCTTCGTTCACTGACGCTTTTTTCGAATCGATGTCCGGACTAACGACCACTGGCTCAACCGTCATCGAAGGTCTGGAAGCAGTCCCACCGGGCATCCTTTTGTGGCGCGGCATTCAACAATGGCTTGGTGGTCTCGGGATCATCGTCATGGCGGTTGCGGTTTTGCCAATGCTTCAAGTTGGGGGCATGCAGCTGTTCAAGATCGAAGCATTTGATACTGCCGAAAAGATAATGCCGCGCGCTACCCAAATTTCTGGCTCATTGACCATGATTTTTATCTTTTTCACAGCACTTTGTTCAATTGCATATATGCTAGCAGGAATGGGAGTGATGGATGCAACTGTCCATGCCATGACAACTGTTGCGACCGGGGGGTTTTCAACCAAGGATGGCTCTATTGGGCATTTCAACAGCGAAACCATCGAGTTGATTTCCATCGTCTTTATGATCCTGGGATCGATCCCGTTCATTCTGTTTGTGCAAGGATTTCAGGGCAATCCGTCCCGTATCTGGAAAAATTCCCAGGTAAAAGTGTTTCTGGTAACCCTTGCCATTTTCAGTGTCATCGCCTGGTCGCTGCATCCCGCCGGTGAAACAGCGCCGAGAAACAGCTTTTTGGAAGCCGCTTTCAGCGTAACCTCAATCATGACAGGCACGGGATATTCTGCCGCTGACTACGGGCAATGGACGATTGGCGCCAATGCATTCTTTTTCATGATCATGTTTATTGGTGGTTGTGCAGGTTCCACATCTTGCGGCATCAAGATTTTCCGTTTTCAGGTTATGTTTGAAACCATCCGACAACACGTTAGTCGGGTATTTTATCCAAATGGCATCTTTATTATGCGGTTCAATGACCAACCCATTGATGACGGTGTTTCCAGTGCTGTTATGAATTTCTTTGCGGTCTATTTTCTGCTGTTTGGCGTATTTGCGCTGTTGCTCAATCTCACAGGACTGGATTTTCTGACAGCAATGTCGGCTGCCGGAACAGCGATTTCAAATGTTGGTCCGGGCCTTGGCGATCTGATTGGACCACATACGACATTCAAGGAATTGAATGATCCCGCAAAATGGATTTTAAGCGCAGCCATGCTGGTTGGACGGCTGGAATTGTTCACCGTGCTTGTCTTGTTCATTCCAAGGTTCTGGATGGACTGAATTATTCTGCGGGATGGGTAACCCTGTCCTCATCCCGATTGCCAAAGACGGATTTGATCATGTTTCCTATATCGGTGCCAATGCCGATAAGGGATGGCACCAGAAACAGCACAAGTAGCGTTGCCAGAGCCAAACCGAAGACAATGGTAATCGCCATTGGCAACAGGAACTGCGCCTGAAGGCTTTTTTCAAACATCAACGGAAACAATCCGCCAATTGTTGTCAGAGAAGTCAGAAGTACCGCGCGCAAACGGTCTCGGCTTGCACCGATTGCAGCTTCCTCCATGGATTCACCTTCTTCCAGCCGTTCGTCCAATCGACTGACAAGAATAATTGAATCGTTCACCAAAATACCGGAGAGACCCAGTAACCCAATGAATGAGAGGATGGTCAATTTGAAGCCCAATATCCAATGACCAAATACTGCTCCAACCAAGCCAAACGGTATAATCAGCATGATTGCAATGGGGCGGAAATAATTCCCGAATACCCATGCAAGAATAATGTATATGAAGCCTAGTGCGGCAATTGTCCCTATCTGCAAATCAGCAAATGCTTCCTTGCGCTCTTCATCACGGCCACCGAATTTGTAGTCGAGTCCTAGTTGATCCAGAAGCGCGGGCATTTCCCCCCGCCTCAGAATATCGAGCGCCTGGTCTGTCGTCATGACATCCGTATTCAAATCGGCAGTTACGGAAACAATCGTCTTGCCGTCCAGACGTTGAATTGCCGAGAACCCTTGTTTCTCCCTTAGTGAAACTACTTCTTCAAGAGGCACAAACTCACCTGTCGGACTGCGCAATTCAAAGTTTCGAAGTTTGTTTCCACCGGCATCCCGGCTGGTTCTTGTCACGCGAATGGTGACTTCATCATCGCCTTGCGCAAAACGTCTGGGGATCGCGCCATCAAAGGCATTGCGAACCTGGCGGCCAACTTCGTCAATTGTAAAGCCAAGTGCAGCACCGCGTGGAAGGAGCTCCATAACGAGTTCAGGCTTACCGAATGGAAGGTCATCAGAAACCCCCGACACACCATCGATGCTTGAGATGATTGGGATAATGGCAGTGGCAGCTTCCTTGAGCTGTGAGACATTGCCGCCCGAAATCTGGATATCAATATCCCGACCCGGAGGCCCACCGCGCGTTTCAAAAATTGCAATTCGCCGCGTATCCGCGATTTTTGGAAGAGCGTCGCGCCAGGCTTTAACGATCTCCGGCGTACGTATAGTACGAACTTCGGATGACGACAATTGAACGCGGAACTCTGCAAGATTGTCACCTACGCTACGGCCAGCGCTGCCGAGAGTGACAAATACTGCGGTAACTAAATCTTCCTTGCCATCAGCAAGTTCAGAAACAGCGCGGTCAAGCGCAGCATCAACTTCGTTGATTACCTGAAGCGCGCGCGGCTCCGGAATGCCTGCATTAAAGACAATACGCGCGCGAATATTTTCAGCTTCCGGTGATGGGAAAAACACAAATTTGACTTGCTCACCCCGGATGAGGCCAACGGCAAAGATCATAACGCTTGCAACAGCAATTGCGACAGTTACATAGCGCCAACGATAAGACACTGCGACCATCCAATTGAAGGGACCATCTCGAAACGCATTAAAGTATCTATCAAAATTACGCCTGAATGCACCTTCTTCATTTGGGTTTTTATCTTTTGGCGCCAATCGGCGGAGCAACCAAATGAACGCCTCAAAAAGCGTACCAGCCAATAAAGACCCAATGGTCAGTAACAGAATGAAAACCGGCAGCGAAACGTCACCCTTGAGTGCAATAAACTGATCAAATAATCCGATACCTTGCAGTTCGCTCGCCCCCGCGGCAAAGCGGTTTGAAACCACCAACAGGATGCTGCCCACAATCAGAGCAAAAAACATCTGACGCCAGAATGACCAGGCTCGGGGTTGGCGGTCCTGTAGGGTGTGTGCAAGGTGACCGGGCAAAATAAGGAAGCATTCAATCAGGCTTGCTATGATCACCGCGATCACAACATAGGGCATTACGCCCATGATTTGCCCGATCACTCCCGAGATAAGAAGCATGGGTGCAAACGCCGCGACGGTCGTGGTCATTGCCGCCATAACTGGCGTGAGCATCCGGTTTGCTCCGTTTTCAGCGGCTTCATAAGGACCATCGCCTGCTTCATAGCGTGATGCAGTATGCTCTCCGACGACGATCGCATCATCCACAATAATGCCCAGCATCATTATAAGCGCAAACAGTGTAATCATGTTGATGGTCTGACCCAGCAGTAACATGATGCCGAGCGTCGCAAACATGGCAACCGGAATGCCCGCGGCCACCCAAAACGCGATGCGTGCATTGAGAAAAATGAACAATGTGCCAACCACAAGCACCAGCCCGAACACACCATTCCAGAAAAGAAGCGAAATCCGTTGGACCAAAGAGTCTGCACGAACTTCATATTTCTTCAATTCAACACCAGGCGGCATTGAGCCCTCGATTTCCAGGAGATATTCGTCAAGAACGCGCGCGGTGTCTAATGTGTCAGCCGAATGTGCCCGTTCTACCGTAATCTGAATGGCAGGCTTGCCGTCTGACAGTCCGATTGAATCTCCATCCTTGAAGCCCTGGCTGATTTTCGCGATCTCACCCAGCAATACCTTTTCACCGGAAGCAAATGAGAGAATTTCGATATCCCTCAATGATTCCGGAGATTCCAGTTCTGCAAGCGCACGTATTTGCTTTTCAACATCTGCCTTGAGCTGCCCTGAAGGCGTATCCCGGCTGTTTCTGGAAATTGCATCTGAAACCTGAGACACCGACAACCCAAGGCGTCGGAGCTCACGTTCTTCAATTTCCACTTTGTACTCAAGGTCGCGCATTCCGACCATGGTGATCCGGTCAATGCCGCGTTCAATCAAATCATCCCGAATTTTCTTCGCGTGAATCCTTAGGGTTGTTTCCGGCACATCTCCCACAAGCGCCAATCTTGCAACCCGGTCAAAAAACGGACTTTTGGATACTTCCGGCGCCTCAGCTTCCTCGGGCAAATTGGTCACCGTGTTGACCGCAGTATCGACATCTGCCACGGCCTGTTTCATGTCGGTCCCGGCGACGAACTCAAGCGTTATGGAACCGGCACTCTCTCTGGCATAAGACACCATATTGTCCACACCACTGATGAAACGCACCTCGGGTTCGATGATCTCGATGATATTCTTTTCAATGTCCTCGGCGCTCGCCCCTTGCCATGTCACGCTGATGCGAACTGAGTCTCGGTCGACTGTCGGAAAGAATTGGGTGTTGATCCGCTGTATGGATATGATGCCAAACAGGATCATCAGGATCATCAATAGGTTCGCTGCATTGGGATGCCGGGCAAACAGGCTTACGATTCCACCACCGGGTATCGTTCGCATATTCATTTTGTGTTCTCAACCAGCTTATCAGATGAAGATGGTTGTTGCGCTGCGTTGGTCGGTGGGCGAACATTCAGGCCTTCAGAAATCTCTGCAATCCTTGTTGTGAGAACTTCATCGCCCGTTTGCAGATTTCCTGTCAGAATGACATTTGCACCATTGCGGGCATGGACCCTGATTTTTCGGGCCTGCAGCTTGCCATCAACAACCACATAGATCGTGTCGTCATTATAGAGCGCAGTATCGGGAATCCGAAAATGTGCATCAAATTTTTTGTCTGGCACAATCACTTCTACAAAGGCCCCGGGGCGCAGTGCACTGGCGGCAACATCTCCTGTAATCGAAGCGATCACTTCGACGCCACCCCGAGACGAGGTTATTTGTGCACCAATGCGGTCAATCGTTGCCGGATATCGAAATTCTTCTCCACCAACGCTCCATATAACCTGAACTTCGCGACCGGATATCCCGACATCATCAGCCTGAACACGACCAAAGCGTTCGTCTGTTAGCGTGAAATACACTTCCAAAACATCTGCTTCATACATGGCGACTACCATGTCGTTTGCTCCGATAAGACGCCCCACGCCGGTGTTTTTCTCGCTCACAATCCCACTGAACGGCGCTCGAAGAAGTGTATCTTCAATATTGCGTTCTGCCTGCATCTCTGACCGCTGGAAACGAACGAGAACAGCTTCCAGCTGCTCCAACCGGCTTTTCTCGGCAACCAGATTGAGTTCTGACTGTTCAAGTGACTGGCTCCGTTGACTGACAATAAGCTCGCGATCCTCAACTTGCTTTGAAGTGGCGGTGCCACGGGTTTTGAGCGTTGCAAATCGTTCCAGGTCATTTTCCGCCAGTCTCAATTGATCCTGCAGGCTTCGAATGCGGGATTCTTCAATTTTCACGCGCGCCTTGTTTTCAGCAATGCGGGCTTCGGTTTCCCGAATGTTGGCTTTTGCGCTCGCCAGCTCGGTCTCGAAATTGAATGGGTCAATTCGCAACAATTCTGCGCCTGCTTCAATTTTGCCACCGACCTTGAGTTCTGGATTAACGGATACAATTTTGCCCGCAACCAGCGAACGCAATTGCACCGCCTCTGCAGCACGTACTTCGCCATACACCAGCAAATCAGGCTGAAACGTGCCTTCTTCTGCAATTATCGTGTTCACAGTGTATGTGGTTTGGAATGGTGGCCTTGAAGGTGGGTCTTCTTTGAGGCTAACAAAATAGTTCATGCCCATGAACCCGCAGAACAAAACAAGCACCATCAGGCACAATTGAGCCATGCCTCGCCCGATCATCCGAAAGACCGATTTCGAGCCCTGCCGCGGGCTCGCTTCAAGCTCTGTTTCTATTTCGTCATTAGTGGTCAACATGGCCATACATCTTGTTATACACCCATAGGTATAACAATTTTACTGAAGAGCAAGTTACACTTTTGTAATCAATCCGGACTGCATCACTAGTCTGCAGGATAAAGCTCATGGATCAGGCAAGCTCATTCGCCGTAATTTTGTAGATTGTACTACAGAATTCACACTTGGTTTCATAACCTTCATCAGCATTTGCAGGCTTTTCTGGATCATCCTCGAAGCGCTTCACAAGTGCGATAACTTTTTCGCGTGAACAGGTGCAATTTTCCCGAACCGGTATGCCTTCAAACACCCTGACACCGTGCTCATGGAACAGACGGTAGAGTAAACGTTCGACCGAGATGTTGGGATCGGTCAACTCATCATCACCAATCGTACTGACAAGGGCCGCAGCCTCCGTCCAGGCTTCATCATCCTCGCGATCATCCATATCTTCATCATCGCGGCCGCTTGGAAGATCGCGGGTAACGATACGTTCCCCTGCCTCGGGTAGAAACTGCGTGATCAATCCACCAGCGCGCCATGCGGTTTCCACGCTGCCATCTTCAAGGCGGCGAATAATTTGAGCCACAGACATCTTAACCTTGGTGGGAATTTGTTCTGACTGCTGGAAATACTGATGGGCCACTTCTTCCAGGGAAGCGCCATCAAGAGCTACAATGCCCTGATACCGTTGCATGTGTTGTCCTTGGTCAATGGTGAGCGCCATAACACCATTTCCAAGCAATTCACGCGGGCTCGCTTTGCCCTCTTCAGTGGCCTTGGCCAATGCATCTTTATCAAATCGTGCATATGCGCGGACAGAATCTGGCGTAGAGAAGTCTACGACTGCAAGAGAAACAGGACCATCGGATTGGGTCTGCAGAATGAAATTGCCATCAAACTTCAACGAACTTCCCAAAATGACAGAAAGAACAACCAACTCGGCAACCAGAAAACTCACATCCTGGGGATAGTCATGACGCTTCAAAATGGTGTCCAGCATGGCACCCATCTGGATTGTTCTGCCTCTCACATCCAGAGGTTCGACTGCGAAAGGGACCACAACGTCGTCCCCGGCAAAGGAAAACTCCTCAGGTTCAAGGTGTTGTTCACTCATTTCAAAGTCCAGCCAGGCACCATTTCAGAATGCCCTTTTGTGCGTGAAGCCTGTTTTCCGCTTCGTCAAACACCACGGATTGCGGCCCGTCTATTACCTCATCAGTAACTTCTTCGCCGCGATGTGCTGGCAAACAATGCATGAAGATTGCTTCTGATTTTGCATGCGCCATTAAAGCGCTATTGACCTGAAATGCAGCAAAAGTGTTGTGACCACTCGCCTCATCTTCAAATCCCATGGATTTCCAAGTGTCTGTCAAAACACAATCTGCGTTCTTTACTGCCTTTTCGGGATCATTGGAGATCGTAATTGAAGCGCCTTTGGCAAGCGCACGGTCGATAAATCCCTGATCAGGCTCTCGTCCTTTTGGCACAGCAATATCCAGTTCGAACCCAAAAATAGTGGAAGCTTCAATCAGTGAATTGAGAACGTTGTTGCCATCACCAGTCCATGCCAGCTTTCTACCCTTTGCACCACCGAGTTTTTCTTCAATGGTCATGATATCGGCCATTATCTGGCAGGGATGCGTGTCATCGGTCAATCCATTGATGACCGGCACTGTAGCATTTTCCGCCAGTTCGAGCAGACGAGAATGCGCAGTTGTTCTGATCATGATCGCATCGACATAGCGCGAAAGCACCTTTGCAGTGTCAGCAATGGTTTCGCCGCGCCCCAATTGCATGTCATTGCCAGAGAGGAACAAGGTTTCACCGCCCAACTGCCGCATACCTACATCAAAGGAAACTCGAGTACGTGTTGACGGTTTGTCAAACACCATAGCCAGCATTTTGCCTTCGAGCGGACGAGACCGTATGCCCTCAGCTTTCATGTCGTGCGATGCGGACAGGATATTTTTCAGCACATCCGCATCAACGCTCGAGAGATCGAGGAAGTGATTAACCGGCGCAGACATTTCCTATCCAGTCATCTTTGCTTGATAGGCATCAAGGCCGGCTCGCATGCGGTGTAGGATTTCCCGCATGTCGTCTTCGTTCACAACCAGTGGAGGCAGAATTCGGATGACGTTGCTACCGGCTGCAACGACCAGCAATCCTTGGTCACGCATAGAAGCAACAAGTTCCACATTCGGAACTTTTGCCTTCATCCCCAAGAGCAGTCCGCTGCCACGCACATCTTCAAGCAGATCAGGATAGGTATCTAGAAGCTCAGACAAATATTGACGGAAGACAATCGCCTTTTCATTGACACCTTCGACAAACCCTTCTTCTAGAACCACATCCAGAACCGCATTACCCATGGCCATGGCAAGCGGGTTGCCTCCATATGTCGATCCATGGGTTCCCGGTCCCATAGCAATCGCGACTTCCTCTCTCGCAAGACATGCGCCAAGCGGAAAGCCGCCACCAATGCCTTTTGCGATACCCATCAGATCCGGCTCAACATTGTGCCATTGGTGGGCAAAGAGCTTGCCTGAACGGGCAACGCCGGTTTGTACTTCATCAAAGATCAACAAAATTCCATGTTTATCGCATAACTCGCGCAAACCTTTCAGGCACTGGCCAGGAACTTCGCGAACGCCACCTTCTCCTTGTACCGGTTCAACAAGGATTGCCGCGGTTTCATCGTCGATGGCAGCCTTAAGTGCGTCATGATCTCCGAATGGAAGTGAGACAAAGCCTGGAGCCTTTGGTCCAAAACCTTCAAGATATTTCTCGTTTCCGCCAGCTGCTACTGTTGCAATTGTTCGACCATGGAATGCGCCTTCAAAGGTCAGGATATTAACCCGTTTGGGATTACCTTTCTCAAAGTGGTAGCGCCGGGCAGTCTTGATCGCACACTCCATCGCTTCCGCACCGGAGTTGGTAAAAAACACGCGGTCGGCAAAAGTGTTTTCGCAAAGCCGTGTTGCGAGTTTCTGTTGACCTGGTATTTCAAACAGGTTGGAAAGATGCCAGATCCCTTCGGCCGCTTTCTTCAGGCTATCAACCATGTGCGGATGACTATATCCAAGACAATTTACCGCAATGCCTGCAGCACAATCCATATACTCGCGGTTTTCCGCATCAAACAAGCGAGCACCCTCACCTCGAACGAATTCAATCTTCGGAGGAGAATAAATATCAAATGTATGTTGCTCTTTTCCCATAAGGATCACCTTGATGCTGGAGGAGTGGCTACGCTTTCAAAAAGAAAAACCCGCCTTGCGACGGGCCTTGTTTTCGTTCGAAGATAAATATCGTTTGTATTGGCCTGGGTCAAGAACCCGGGCCAATGCCTGCAAATTGAGACTTGAACCAAGTTATTCACAGCCTCAACTCTGAATACCGGAATTTTGATTCAGCTTTCCACAGCATTCTGAAAACAGATTCCGGAAGCTGGGGATATTCGGGAAAAATGATTCGCAAGCCGTTACAGACTCTTGTTTTGGGAGTCTCAGACTGGTTAATTGCCTCAACAGTGGAGACGGACCCTGCGGCGGACCAAGCAGGACCATTAAACAGAACAGGATAGATCCAACCCAGGATGTTGCGTTTTGGGAATGCGGTTGGCTTTGCCTGATTTAGGAGCAGTTGAATGTCCTGGACAGAGGAAAGAGTAGCATTACTTAGCAAGCTTTGGGCAGATGGATTGAGCGCCAGTCAGATTGCTGGTGAGCTTGGTGGGGTTACCAGAAACGCCGTTATCGGCAAGGTTCACAGACTTGGTCTTTCTGGAAGAGCAAAGCCGGCGAGCTCAAGCGCAAAGCGAGTGAAGCGGCCGCGTTCGACCTATAACTCGAAGCCCCGCACCAATTCGCGCAATGGGCTTGGGCCACGGGAAACCGGCACTCAAAACCTAAGAACAATTGTCGAGGATCTGACAGCGCCTGAAAGCAAAAAGCTCAGCCTTGTGGAATTAACTGAGAAAACCTGCAAGTGGCCAGAGGGCGATCCGGCAACCGATGACTTTCATTTCTGCGGCAACAAAACCAAGGAAGAAGCGCCTTATTGCGAGTATCATTGCAAGTTGGCGTATCAGCAGAATATTGATCGCAGACGTGACAAACAACGCGCAAACGCTGCATAGAGCAATAAACCCAATAAGATTGAATTAAAGAAAGGACGTGTTGTGCGTCCTTTTTTATTTATGGCTTTTCAAGACCAGAAAGGGATGAGCAAACGCGTTATCGCACTGAATGTGTTTACGCAATTAAATACAATCGCCTGCGATTGAGCTCAAACTGCTCTAGCGGAAAATTTGTCGTCAAGTGCATAGCCTGCTCCGCGAACAGTGCGGATAGGATCAATTTCCTTGCCTCGACAAATGCATCGGCGAAGCCGGCCCACATGCACGTCCACCGTGCGCTCATCGACATAGTTGTTTCTTCCCCAAACTCCATCGAGCAATTGTTCTCTTGAGAAAACCCGGCCTGGAGAACTCATCAGGAATTCCAGCAATTTGTATTCGGTAGGGCCCAGTTTGACTTCGCGGCCATTGCGATGAACCCGCCTTGTTTCACGGTCCATCTCTAGGTCCCCCACTTTGAGCAGAGAGGAAATCTTTTCTGGATTTGCACGACGCAGCATAGCCTTAACGCGTGCCATCAACTCAGGAACAGAAAACGGTTTGACCACGAAGTCATCAGCGCCTGTCGACAGGCCGCGAATGCGTTCGGATTCTTCACTACGCGCTGTGAGCATAATTACCGGCAGTGCTTCGGTCTCGTTTCTCAGACGCAATCGACGACACAATTCTATGCCTGATAATCCGGGCAACATCCAATCAAGAAGCAACAGATCCGGCACCTCTTCGCGAAGTCTGATCTCGGCATCGTCGCCACGATCAACGACCTCAACATTGTATCCTTCAGCTTCCAGATTGTATTTTAGCAACTCCGAAAGCGCGCTTTCGTCTTCAACAACCATCACACTGGGGTGCATGTTCCTGATCCTCTTAAGGCCCGCTACTCTTCATTGATGTTGCTGTTACCTGTCACGATGTAATGAATATTTTCAGCCAGATTGGTGATGTGGTCGCCGATCCGTTCCATATTCTTCGCGCAGAAAAGAAGGTGCGTGCAGTAGCTGATATAGCGAGCATCCTCCATCATGTAGGTCAGCAATTCGCGAAACAGAGAAGTGTAAAGACTGTCAATCTCATCATCACGGTCCCAGACTTCTTTTGCTTTCTTGATATCCTTGGAAGCATAGGCATCCAACACATCCTTGAGCTGCTCAAGCGAGACGTTTGTTAGATGTTGCAAACCACGCTGCAGTTTCTTTGGCGGGAGGTTATCCTCGATCTGGAAGGTACGTCGGCCAATATTCTTGCCAAGATCGCCAATCCTTTCAAGGTCTGTTGCCATGCGTAGAGCACCAATTGCTTCCCGCAAATCCTGGGCCATGGGTTGTCGTTTGGTGATCAACAAAACCACATGGCTGTCTATTTCTTCCTGCAAAGCATCCAGCAGCTTGTCATCTGCAACAACGGAGTGCGCGATACCCTGATCAGCAGTGAGAAGTCCGGTGACAGAGCGCGCCACCATGCTTTCCGCATTGCCACCCATTTCGGATATCTTGGCAACAAGATACTGAAGGTCTTCATCAAACGCTGTGACCGTATGATCATGCCCACTTAGGGGATTTAAAGGATTTTCTATTGGATCGTTCATTAGCCGTATCGACCTGTGATATAATCTTGCGTTTTCTGATTGGTTGGGTTGGTGAACATTGTGTCCGTATCGTCCACTTCAACAAGTTCCCCCAAATGGAACATGGCTGTCTGCTGTGAAACGCGTGCTGCCTGTTGCATGGAATGCGTAACGATGACGATCGTATAGTTCTGGCGAAGCTCGTCGATCAGCTCTTCAACCTTTGCGGTTGCAATAGGGTCAAGCGCCGAGCAGGGCTCATCCATCAAGATTACTTCCGGGCTGACAGCAATTGCCCGGGCAATACACAGGCGTTGTTGTTGTCCGCCGGAAAGTCCGGTGCCCGGTTCATTCAGACGATCCTTTACCTCATCGAACAGACCAGCCTTCTGAAGGCTAGTAGCAACCACTTCCTCAAGTTCAGCTTTGCCGCGAACCAGACCGTGAATACGTGGACCATAGGCGATATTTTCAAAAATGGACTTCGGAAAGGGATTGGGCTTCTGGAACACCATGCCTACACGGGCACGTAGTTCCACCACATCAATATCCTTGTCATAAATATCCTCGCCATCGAGCGAGATATCCCCATTCACACGACAGATATCAATCGTATCATTCATGCGGTTGAGACAACGCAAAAACGTGGATTTGCCGCACCCGGACGGGCCAATCAGTGCCATCACCTGACGTTCAGGGATCTCCAGATTAACGTCAAACAGTGCCTGTTTCTCACCATAAAAAACCGAGACATCCTTACCGGACATTTTGATTGGATTTTGGACCATTTTGTTCACTGCGTCTTCTTGTTGCCTTTTACTCATCACATTCATAGCAGTTCTCCTTACCAGCGACGCTCAAAACGTTTGCGCAACAGGACTGCCAATGCATTCATCAGTACCAGAAACACCAGCAAAACCATAATAGCTGCAGCAGTTTTTTGTTGGAAACCGGGCTCAGGTGCATCAGCCCACAAAAAGACCTGAACCGGAAGAACTGTGGACGGATCCGTAAATCCTGCGGGGATGTCCACCACGAAGGCAACCATGCCAATCATCAGCAATGGCGCAGTCTCGCCAAGCGCCCGCGCCATGCCAATAATCGCACCGGTCAAAATTCCCGGTATAGCGAGCGGAAGCACGTGATGGAAAACGGCCTGTAATTTGGAAGCGCCTACTCCCAGTGCTGCTTCACGAATGGACGGCGGAACAGATTTCAAAGCTGTGCGTGAAGCAATAATGACAACAGGTAAGGTCATCAATGCCAAGACCATGCCCCCCACTACAGGCGCCGAACGAGGCAGTTCGAAGAAATTGAGGAATACCGCCAAACCAAGCAGACCGAACACAATAGACGGAACAGCCGCAAGGTTGTTTATGTTTACTTCAATCAAATCGGTGAACTTGTTTTTGGGGGCAAATTCTTCAAGATAGATTGCGGCTGCTACACCCAAGGGAAAAGAAAGAAGCAACGTCACAAGCATTGTGAAGAAAGAGCCCACAACCGCTCCCCAAACACCGGCCATTTCCGGTTCGCGGCTATCACCATTTGTAAAAAAGATTGATGCAAAGCGGTTTTCGATCCGCCCCTCCGCAACCAAGCGGTCCAGGGCCGCAACCTCTTTATCCTTAAACTTTCGATCTGCCTCCGCCTCAGGAATGAGTTTCAAAGTCCAATCACCTGAGGCCACCTTATCCAGGCTGTTCATGGGGATAATGGAAGTACCGATTGCCTCATTGCTGCTAACGCTAGACAGTTTAAGAACACCGCCGTTCGCGTTAATCATCACAGTAGGCATGCTGGAATCCAATATCTCCGTGCCATCCGTAGCCTGACTACGCTTGATCAAATCATCATAACGGCTTGTTGCATCAGCAAGCTCCGCATTTAGCGACTGGATATTGGCATTGGCCTTCTCAACGCTTACCGAGCTCTCATTCGCGGCAACAATGGTGTTCTGTGTATCGAGAGCAAGCTTAATGTCGAAAATCCGACGATTTATTCGCTCGGCACGTTCGGCAAGTTCGTTTCTCACGGCTTGTAATGTATTAGCAAATACAGCCTCTTCTGCGCGGATCGTCACATCATCCGATGTTTGCGAGAACGCAAGTCCGCTTGTAGGGTTTTCCTGTGTCGATGTTGCCGTAAGGCCTTTCAAATACAGATCTACAAAGTCCGAAACAGGAACGGCATAGTCAAATTTCGTCCCGGCCAGCTCTGTATTTTCCAAGACATCGTCACGAAGCAAAACACCCGAAACGCCCGTTATAACCTGTCGCGCAATCTTTTTGTCTTTCCGACTGCTAAAATACGGCATCTCCCCGTAAAGGCCTTGCAGGATTGGTTTGCGGAAATCCGGGTAGCGCTTTTCCTTTTCTCCATCCGCCAGATTATTGTTGTGCTGGATCGCCTCTTCCAATTCAGCACGGTTGATTGAAGTCAGGTCAACAGGAACAGAGATATAATTATACGTAAATGCAGGTAATCCGGTCAGGATGAACGTTGACAAAAGCAAGATGAGAAATGCAACCGACGCCAATATCGCGCTCAACCCCAAAAGCTTGAAACGGCTCTCAGAAGCGTACCGCTTCTTCAATCTGGCACGATGCGCATCGCAATCGCGCTTGCCAGTCAATTGTGGCGAATTCGACAATACGTTTTGAGATGTATCAGTCATATTGTTCCCTGTATTTACGAACAACACGAAGTGCTATGACGTTCAGGCAAAGTGTTATTGCGAACAGAACCAAGCCCAAGGCAAATGCAGCCAGCGTTTTGGCACTGTTGAATTCCTGATCCCCCTGAAGCAGAGTCACGATCTGCACCGTAACGGTGGTTACCGCTTCAAGCGGATTGATGGTAAGATTTGCCGCAAGTCCTGCGGCCATGACCACAATCATGGTTTCACCAACGGCTCGTGAAATTGCCAGCAGGAGTGCAGCAACAATTCCGGGGAGTGCCGCTGGCAATACAACTTTTCTGATGGTCTCAGACTTTGTTGCACCCATTGCATAAGACCCATCACGCAATGATTGGGGCACCGCGTTAATCACATCATCCGAAAGCGAAAGCACGAATGGAATAATCATGATCCCCATGACCAACCCAGCCGCAAGCGCAGACTCTGAAGAAACGGAAAGGCCGATACTCTCGCCCCATCCCCGGATTGCAGGTGCAATCGTCAAGGCTGCAAAGAAACCGTAAGCAACTGTCGGGATACCTGCCAATACTTCCAGCGCCGGTTTGGCGTAGGCACGGAATGTAGGGCCAGCATAGTCTGACATGTAGATAGCAGACATCAGACCAAAGGGCGCGGCGACTGCAATCGCAATAAAGGTAATCAGGAAGGTACCGGTAAAGAGTGGGATCGCCCCAAAAATCCGCGAATTGTCATCCGCCAAAGTAGTTCCGCCAGCTGATTCAAACGCACTTTGAGGCGACCAATGATAACCGAAAAGAAAATCGAATAGCGGAACACGTTCAAAGAAACGGATCGATTCAAATATCAACGACAGAATGATCCCAATTGTTGTAAAGATCGCGACCAGTGAGCATATCGCCAATAAAGATCGCACAAAGCTCTCAACATAATGTCGTGTTCTAAATTCAAGTCTTATCCGGAAATAGCTTAGATAAAATCCGACTAATACGAGAATTGCCGCGGCAATTGCCATATACAAATCGCTTGTTCCCTGCAGTGAGACATAAAGTTCACTGGCATTGATTTTCAGATCATCCTTGAAACCAACAATGCCTCCGAAGGCCAAAGCCTTGGCATCTCGCAAAACTGCCTGTACTTGCGGCAAAGATAAATCTGCAAACTCACTGGCAAAATTGCTAGTAACCATTCCGTCCATAATGCGACCGGAGAATGCAGACCAAATAAGTACCAGAATTAAAGCGGGAACAACGCTGCAAATAACCAAAAACCAACCGTGATAGGTTGGCCTGGAATGCAACGCGGAAACATTGTTTTGGCAGACGGTCAATGCGCGGGATCGACCAATACCAAACGCTAAAAATGCAGCGACCATCAGCGTACCAACTATGTATATGGCCATTGTTCGTTCCCCGATTGCACTGATGTTGATTTAATTTGTGAACTCAATACTTGAAAACCTAAGTGCCGCCTAAACGAGAATGTCTTCAGGCGGCACAAATCTGTGGATTAGCGGTTCGCTTAAAACGCCAATGGCGTCATTGAAACCGCAGCTTCTGCGACTGCTTCGCGATCTTCGTCAGGCAACGGAATAAGACCTTTGTCTGCAAGGTAACCGTCTTCACCCCATGTGTCTTCAGCTGTAAATTCTTCAACGAACTCAGCAATGCCAGGAATAACACCTACATGTTCTTTCTTCACATAGAAGAAGAGCGAGCGGGAAATCTGATAATCGCCAGCTGCGATATTCTCAAATTCTGGCTCCACACCATTTACGGTAGCGCCTCGTACCTTGTCGGCATTTTGATCGAGGAATGAGAAACCAAAAATTCCATAAGCGTTTTTGTTGGCTTCAAGCTTTTGAATGATGAGGTTGTCATTCTCGCCGGCTTCCACATATGCACCATCTTCACGGATTGCGTGGGAGATTTTCTTGAAAGCTTTCTTGTCTTCCTTGCGAAGCGCCGCGAGGACTTCGATTTGCTTTGCGCCGCCTTCCATGGCGATTTCAACAAATGCATCACGCGTACCCGAAGTTGGCGGCGGGCCAAGCACTTCGATCTTGATTTGCGGCAATGATGGATCAACGTCAGCCCATGTCTTGTTTGGATTTGGGATCATTTTTCCATCGGCACCTGGAATTTCTTTTGCCAAGGCGCGGAAAATCTGTTCGCGTGTGATGCTTAGCTCAGGCCCCGCTTTTGCATTCGCAAGAACAATTCCATCAAAACCGATTTTTACTTCGACCGGTGTCACACCATTTTCAACGCAAAGCTTGAACTCGGTTTCTTTTATTCTGCGCGATGCGTTTGTGATGTCAGGAGTACCTTCACCCACGCCTGAGCAAAAGAGTTTCATGCCACCGCCCGAACCGGTTGATTCAACAACAGGCGTCTTGAAAGATGTTTTCTGACCGAATTGCTCAGCAACTGATGTTGAGAACGGGAAAACGGTTGATGAACCTACGATTTGGATCTGATCGCGTGCATGCGCAGATGAAATCGCTGTTGTTGAAAGAAGAGCAGCGCCTACGGCATAACCCAGGAATTTTTTGAAAGACATTTGAAACTCCAGCTTTTTCGAAGCATTTTTCGTTTAACTATGAGAAACAAAAGGAAACCCTGCTTTCTACAAAAGAGATTAGCAAATGCGCCCGTTTTTTCCTCTACGTGCGCCGTTCTAATGGGTTATGACCTCACTTTTATGACAGTCTATCTAATTGATTTTATTCATTATTCTGTGTTTTCAACAGAAGCAAGTTTAAACTGAACGCGGAATTCCGTACCTTCACCCAGTTTAGAGCGGACTTGCAGCCGGGTTCCGTGCCTCTGCAGGATATGCTTCACGATTGCGAGACCAAGGCCTGTACCTTGTTTTTCACGACTTCTTGCAACGTCTACCCGATAAAATCTTTCAGTTATCCGTTGCTGATGTTCAGCAGCTATGCCGGGGCCGTAATCTTTGACAGACACGATGACACGATCCTCTGCCTCATTTTCCGGCGTGATGATCTCAACATCGACTTGTCCACCGTGCTGCCCATATTTGCATCCGTTCTCTATAACGTTCTCGAAAACTTGGAGCAGGTCATCGCGGTCGCCCACGATATGAACATCCGTCGACTTGTCGAAGTTTATGGAAACACCCATCTGACTGGCCAATTGCTCCAATGAGTCAATGACACTCGCCAGTACTTCGGTAAGATTGACCGTGTCAGAGGGTTTGAGGTGGGTTTTCATTTCAATGCGCGAAAGAGAAAGAAGGTCATTTACAAGTCTCGACATGCGTTCTGCCTGATCAAGCATTACGCCAACAAATTTTTCCTTTGCCTTTTCGTCGTTTTTTGCCGGCCCGTTCAGTGTTTCCAGATAGCCGACAAGTGAAGCGAGCGGCGTTCTGAGTTCATGACTGGCATTCGCGACAAAATCTGACCTCATCTGATCAATGCGTTTGGTTTCTGTCAGTTCATGGAAAACGATCACAAAAAGATCTTTGCGATTGTTACTGGCACTGGCTGAATCAGGGATCGGTGAAACCTCAACCATGAACCAGCGATCGTCCGGGACCGCCTCATTGTATTCGATGCTGACAATTTTCTTTTCTGACAGCGCTGCCTCGATAGCCCGGCGCAAGTCTGGCTGCCTGAACCGAACAGTAACCAACTCGCCTACAATGGGATTTTGAAACACTTTGGCGCCGGCGCTGTTCACATATCTGATTGTGCCCCCTGCACCGACAATGAAGACCGGTTGTTGCAGCGCTTCGGCAAATCGTCCGAAGCCTTTGGCCCGATCGGATATTTCCTTCGTATTGCGTATTGAAATCAGGGGATCGCGTTTATTCAGAGATGTTACATACCACACAAAAACGAGACAAATGCTTGCTGATATGACCAAAAGCAAAGACGCTTCAGGCATGGTCAAAATACCAAGCAACAAGAGAATCAACAGCGCGATAACTGCAGCGAAGGCCGCATAGGCTCCCGTCTTTGAATCATCTTTGTGAAATTCTGGATCGTTCATTCGGTTTCACCGTTAATGTAAAATGGAAAACCTGCTTTCATTTCTTCTGCACTTTACTTTAAGCTGAGCCAAGCATTTTTTAATCGGATTTTCTCCGGAGAAGGCCAATTATGATAGACGACATACCGAGCGTGGATATTTCAATTAACGGTTCAACCATTCCAGTCGATCTGGACATGCCTGAGCTGCCAAAACAAATTGAAGAAAACGCATTTTCCAGCGGCGGCTATCCCTACAAGAAAAAGCTGAAACGCTCCATCTATGAAGAAGAGCTGGAGCTGCTTCAGTTGGAACTGATCAAAGTCCAAACCCATTTGCAAAATTCCGGAGAGCGGATCGTCATTGTTTTTGAAGGCCGTGATGCAGCAGGCAAAGGCGGAACGATCAATGCATTCCGTCAATATCTCAATCCGAGAGAAAACCGCGTTGTGGCACTCTCAAAGCCATCGGATACGGAGCGTGGACAGTGGTACTTCCAGCGATATGTCTCGCATCTGCCAACAAGCGGCGAAACCGTGATGTTCGACCGCTCATGGTACAATCGCGCAGGGGTCGAGCCAGTCATGGGATTTTGTTCCGATGATCAGCACCAGCAGTTCTTGAGTGAAGTACCGCATTTTGAGCATATGCTTGTCAAAGAGGGAATTCATTTCTTCAAGTTCTGGTTAAACGTCGGACAAGAAATGCAAATCAAGCGTTTCCATGATCGCCGTCAAAACCCTCTTAAGCAATGGAAGCTCTCACCCATCGATATCAAGGCACTTTCAAAGTGGGATGATTACACGCAAGCACGCGACCTGATGCTGGAAAACACACATACGGCTCATGCGCCG
>JASJDO010000100.1 GCA_030065115.1 Rhizobiaceae bacterium
ATTTGGTTTTGCACTGTTCTATTTGAGGGGTGTGGCCCCAGCGACAGTGAAAACCTTGCAAATGTACAAGGGCGTTATTGCGTTCATCGGACTGCAATTGTCTGCTCTCGTTATCGTAGGCCTATACCCATCTTTGGTGAACTATTTGCCAAACCGAGCGCTCCTATTGTCTGAAACAGCGCCACCTCCACGTGCACCGCAGTTGCAATATTGTGTTGAAAACTACGTGGGGCAGGAATTTGCTGAAAACGGCGACAAAATCATGGCTGCTATCAAGACTGCACAAGGTCTGGATTTGAAAGCCCTGCCAAAAGATCTGGCGAAAGATTTTACCAAGGGTACGGAAGAAGCTGCCAAAGCTCCAGAGTTGCTGCAGGCTGTGTTCACAGCCGAGCAAGCAGTGAAAGATGCAAGTGGCGACTATCGTCCATTGCATACTGAGACCCGCGCTATCCAGCGGCAGATGCGCGTGATTGATACACGAATTAAGGGGTTTGAAAACGACCTCAAGCGCATTCGTAACGATAGTGCCAATGCAGAGGAGCGCCGCGCTGCTGTCAATGAGCGGATTGCAGAAGCAGAAGCAGAAAAGGCTGCGCTTGAAGCGACAATTTCTCCAGATTGGGCGGAAGCAAACAAGAGCTTCCTCGCCCTTCTGAAAGACGAAACCAATGCGCGAAACACATATCGCAGGACCGTCGACAATGCCTATGAGCCGGTAACGATCCTCCTCTCGACATTAAGAGGGAATGGTGCGTTCACGGAACTCGGCGAACCGCTCAAAGAGTTGATTCCGCGTATCGGCCAAGGCGATGATCATGAGGCGATGATTGATGAAATCAAGGCGATGGAGGATCGTTTTGGTGACATCGAAGGCCCTGGTGAGGTGAAGAAAGCGTTGTCGAAAGCTCGCAGAGCCTTGAAGAATCGCAATCCTGATCCGGAAAAGGCCGCTGATGAAGCGCAGAAGGCATTGTTGGCATTCAATGATGAGGTTGATTGGCGCTCTGAGGCCTCAAGCCAAAATCTGATTGCCGATATTGAAGCTTATGAAGCGGAAATCAGCGGCACCATCGGTTTACGTCAGGCAGAGAACATGCCACGTGAGGTTGGTTTGTTTGTTGCAAGCTGTAATTCAGGTCACAGAGATATCAGTCTGAATTTCTAGTCTGGTCGAGGGATTATTGGAAAACACCCGGTGATAAACATCATCGGGTGTTTTTTGTACGAATATACAAGATATCCTTGTCCGGACTGAATACCGGAAGCCAGGCAACCAAAATCTGAGGGTATTGAAAATGGTGGGTGATGACGGGATCGAACCGCCGACCTACTCGGTGTAAACGAGTTGCTCTCCCAGCTGAGCTAATCACCCTAAACCAATGGGTATTTTCCACAAAGCCACTTTTACGTCTGGTTTGTAAAAGTGGCGCGAGTGACGGGACTCGAACCCGCGACCTCCGGCGTGACAGGCCGGCACTCTAACCAACTGAGCTACACCCGCGTGGTTCGCAAACACGTTGCGAACAGGAGCTTGGATTACGGTTTTGTGCGTTCCAAGTCAAGCGCCTTTCATTCGAAGTCTGCAAAAACTTTTGGTTCTTGAATTGTTAACCGATTGTGGCAATTCAAACCCTTGCGAAACTCATGCGGGTAGGGTACGCCGTGCATGACAAACAGCCGATAAATTTGCTAGATAGTTAGCATCTTTACATTGGGAGCCGAAAATGGATTTGGTGCTTCAGGAATATCTGCCTGTAATCATATTTATGGGTTTATGCATCGTAATCGGAATAGCCCTCGTGGTTGCACCGTTTATTGTTGCTTACCGGGCACCGGATGCAGAAAAACTCTCCGCTTATGAATGTGGCTTCAATGCGTTCGATGATTCTCGCATGAAATTCGATGTTCGCTTTTATTTGGTGGCAATCCTTTTCATCATCTTTGACCTGGAAGTGGCCTTTTTGTTTCCCTGGGCAGTCAGCTTTGGAAACCTTGGCTGGTACGGCTTGATATCTATGCTGGTATTTCTGGGTGTTTTGACAATCGGTTTTATCTACGAATGGAAGAAGGGCGCACTTGAGTGGGATTGATCCCATCAATGCATTTTGACGGAACTAAGCATGAGCAATACCACTCTAATTGCACCGCAACCCAAAGGTATTCTGGATCCAAATACGGGTAAACCGATTGGGGCCGATGATGCTTATTTCGGCGAGATCAACAATGAACTTGCTGACAAGGGTTTTATTGTCACTTCGACCGATGACTTGATCAATTGGGCCAGAACCGGCTCTTTGATGTGGATGACCTTTGGTCTCGCATGTTGTGCGGTAGAAATGATGCAGATGTCCATGCCGCGTTATGACGCCGAGCGGTTTGGATTTGCGCCCCGTGCTTCCCCACGTCAATCCGACGTCATGATTGTGGCAGGTACGCTGACCAACAAAATGGCGCCGGCACTTCGCAAAGTCTATGATCAAATGCCGGAACCGCGTTATGTGATTTCCATGGGCTCCTGTGCAAATGGCGGCGGTTATTATCATTACTCCTATTCTGTGGTGCGTGGCTGTGATCGCGTAGTTCCCGTCGACATTTACGTTCCCGGCTGTCCGCCAACTGCGGAGGCGTTGTTGTATGGCGTTATGCTTCTTCAAAAGAAGATCCGTCGCACCGGCACGATCGAGCGCTAGGAGAGGGTGATGACAGAAGCAGATACAATTATAGATCCTCTCGCGGCAATTTCAGATATTGTTTCATCTGAGCTTGCTGGCAGCATTGACCAGATTTCAGATTCTTATGGTGAACTTACGCTTTCTGTGAAGCGCGATTCGATTGTTTCTGTTTTGCGTTTTCTACACGATGATAATCGGACGCAATTCATTTCGATTATCGATATTTGCGGGGTCGACTATCCGGGAGATAAAGAACGCTTTGAAGTCGTGTACCATCTTCTCAGCCCAAAACTGAATCAGCGGATTCGGGTGAAGTTGCGGACAGATGCGGAAGCACCCGTTCAGAGCGCTACACCAGTGTTCCCGGGTGCTGACTGGTTTGAGCGCGAAGCGTACGACATGTATGGCATTTTGTTCACTGGACACCCTGATTTGCGGCGTATTCTAACCGACTATGGTTTTGACGGTCATCCGATGCGCAAGGACTTCCCGCTTACTGGCTATGTCGAAGTGCGGTATGATGATGAACAAAAGCGTGTGGTTTATGAGCCAGTAGAATTGCGTCAGGAGTTCCGCGATTTCGACTATGAAAGCCCGTGGGAAGGCACTGATTATGTGTTGCCAGGTGACGAAAAGGCAGGTGCGTGATGGGCGAACATAACGTACGAAATTTCAATATCAATTTTGGTCCTCAGCACCCCGCGGCTCATGGCGTTTTGCGTCTGGTGCTTGAATTGGATGGCGAAGTTGTTGAGCGGGTTGATCCACATATCGGATTGTTGCATCGCGGCACAGAAAAGCTGATCGAGCACAAAACATATCTACAGGCGGTTCCTTATTTCGACCGCCTTGATTATGTTGCTCCGATGAACCAGGAGCATGCTTTTGCTCTGGCGGTCGAGAAACTGGCCGGTATCGAGGTTCCGCGCCGGGCACAGTTGATCCGGGTGCTATATTCGGAAATCGGACGAATTCTCTCGCATTTGTTGAATATCACTACACAGGCGATGGATGTCGGTGCCCTAACGCCACCGCTGTGGGGATTTGAAGAGCGCGAGAAACTGATGGTGTTCTACGAGCGTGCATGTGGTGCGCGCATGCATGCGGCTTATGTACGCCCCGGCGGTGTCCATCAGGATTTGCCGGATGATTTGATTGACGACATTGAAGCTTGGTGCGATCCATTCCTGAAAGTGGTTGATGACATTGACCGGCTTTTGACTGCAAACCGGATTTTCAAACAACGTAATGTCGATATTGGCATCGTGGAGCTCGAAGATGCCTGGGCTTGGGGATTTTCCGGCGTCATGGTGCGCGGTTCTGGCGCAGCCTGGGATTTGCGCAAGAACCAGCCTTATGAATGCTATGCTGAATTGGACTTTGATATTCCGGTTGGCAAGAACAAAGACAATTACGACCGCTATCTCATTCGCATGGAGGAAATGCGTCAATCTGTTTCAATCATGAAGCAGTGTATTGCAAAAATGCGAGTGCCAGACGGGAAGGGGCCGATTGCTTCCACCGATGGCAAGGTCGTCCCGCCAAAACGGGGTGAGATGAAGCGCTCGATGGAAGCACTCATTCATCACTTCAAGCTATACACCGAAGGCTACCATGTGCCTGCTGGTGAAGTATATTGTGCAGTGGAAGCACCCAAAGGCGAATTTGGCGTTTATCTGGTATCAGACGGCTCCAACAAACCATATCGCTGTAAATTGCGAGCACCGGGATATGCCCATCTGCAGGCAATGGATTTCTTGTGCCGCGGTCACTTGCTGGCCGATGTCTCGGCGATACTCGGATCGCTCGACATAGTGTTTGGGGAAGTGGACCGGTGAGAAAACTTGTCGCGTTTGTGTGCATTGCGGTGTTTGCCGTTGCGTGTACATCACGTGACGTAGGGCCCTATGCGCCAACTACAGAAGAGAAATCCCTCGAGCAAATCGCTGCAACCAAGTCGATGTGTGTCATCCAAAATCAGGCGCGATGCGATCACCTGATCGAAAACCGCTCTCTATTCAGCCGATTTTTTGCACCTGCTACCTTGGGCGGCCTCGATGAAAGCGAGAAATTTCGTGGAAGGCGGATTACGACAAAGTTCGTCGTTGAAGCTCTGGCTGCAACCAATCAGTGCGTTCCACCATCCGGACCTTCTGTCACAATAGTCAAGGGGATGGAAATCGACAAGCGGAGGTTTGATGTCAAAGGCACATCACCGCTTTTGGAACAACAATCATCCTGTTTTATAACGCCTTCTTCGGAGGAATCCTAAATGTCCGTTCGTCGTTTAGCTGACGATGCAGTTCAACCTGACGGTTTTTCCTTTAACCGCGCAAATTCTGCGGCTGCCAAAACCTGGATCAAGAAGTATCCCAAAGGCCGCGAAGCCTCAGCTGTTATTCCACTGTTAATGATTGCGCAGGAGCAGGATGGCTGGGTAACCAAAGCGTCGATCGAACACATCGCTGAAATGCTGAATATGCCGTATATTCGTGTGTTGGAAGTGGCGACTTTCTACACCCAATTTATGCTACAACCAGTTGGAACTAAAGCGCATATTCAAGTATGTGGCACGACACCCTGCATGCTGCGTGGTTCTGAAGCGTTGATGCAGGTTTGCAAAAACAAGATCAATGAAAATCAGTTTGAAACCAATTCAGATGGCACCCTCTCTTGGGAGGAAGTGGAATGTCAGGGAGCGTGTGTAAATGCTCCCATGGTGATGATTTTCAAAGACACCTATGAAGACCTTACGCCTGCGCGTTTGGAAGAGATCATTGATGCGTTTGAGGCAGGCAAAGGCCGCTCTATTGAACCGGGCCCACAAAACGGTAGGCATTTTTCTGCGCCTATTGGCGGGGCAACAACTTTGTTGGAGGACCCAAATTTAAAGCGGACTGCTGCAACCGCGAAGCCAAAAACCGCTGCCAAAACGGCAACAAAGGCTAAAGCACCAAAAAGTAAGTCTGCAGGTCCTGTCCGCCTTAAGAAACCGGAAGGTCAAGCGGATGATTTGAAGTTGATCAGCGGTGTTGGTCCGAAACTTGAAAAAACTCTGAACACCCTTGGGTTCTGGCACTTCTCGCAGATTGCGGCCTGGAAAAAGGCGGATGTCGCAATTGTTGATGATGAGCTTTCTTTCAAGGGTCGCATCGAGCGTGATGAATGGATTAAGCAGGCGAAGTCTCTGGCGAAATCAAAAAAGTAACCATGAGCCGTTGAATGGTGTATGTTTCACATCATACACGGGGTTGGAACACTAGGGAGTTAAAGCGATGTGTAGAATAGTTTGTATAATTGCGGGTGCTATTGCGGGCGCGCTTGCTTGGTATCTTTTGGGCGGAATGGTTTCCGGCTTTCCGCTTTTGTTGATTTCAGCAATGGTATTCATTGCCACCGCCTGGATGTTGTTTGAAACGTTTTGTGGTGAAGAACCTTCTACTTCGTCGAAAGCCGTAGCGGCGGGTACTGCAGCAGCAACTGCAGCAATAGCGTCATCAAAAATGGGTAAAACTGATCGTGATGCCTGGACTGATGATGAAGCATCTGCACAAACAGAAACCGCAGCAGCCCCGGCAGCGACGTTGGGTTCTGATACAACTGCCGAGAAAACTGCAAAGTCAGCCGCACCCAAGAAACCAGCGACGAAAAAGGCTGCTGCAAAGAAGCCTGCAGCGAAATCAACAGCGTCGAAATCCGCGCCATCGAAATCAAAATCAACAGCTACCAAACCTGCTCCGAAGAAAAAGGCTCCGGCAAAGAAAGCAGGCCCTGAGCGCTTGAAGAAGCCAAAGGGTGGCAAGGCAGACGATCTGAAACTGATTTCCGGTGTAGGACCCAAGCTTGAAGGCACTTTGAACGGGTTGGGTTTCTGGCATTTTGAACAGATTGCAAAGTGGAAGAAAGCAGATATCAAAATTGTTGACGATGAGCTTTCTTTCAAAGGTCGTATCGAGCGTGATGAATGGATCAAGCAGGCAAAAGTTCTAGCTAAGCAAGCAAAAGGCTAGCAGTCGCCCTTTTGGCATTTAATTTTTGCAAGACATTGGAATAGAAGACAAGAATGGCACTTCAAGACAAAGACCGTATCTTTACAAACATCTATGGCCTTCATGACAAGTCGCTAAAAGGTGCGATGAGACGTGGACACTGGTCTGGTACCAAGAAGTTCATCGACAAAGGTGCTGACTGGGTGATCGACCAGGTTAAAGCATCCGGTCTGCGTGGTCGTGGCGGTGCCGGGTTTCCGACTGGGTTGAAATGGTCATTCATGCCCAAGCCAGAACGGTCTGATGGTCGTCCTTCTTATCTGGTCATCAATGCGGATGAATCCGAACCGGGCACTTGCAAGGACCGTGATATCATGCGGCATGACCCACATACGCTGATTGAAGGGTGTTTGATTGCCGGTTTCGCCATGAATGCCCATGCTTGTTACATCTATGTTCGGGGTGAGTACATTCGTGAGCGCGAGGCACTGCAAGCGGCAATTGATGAATGTTATGATGCAGGGCTTCTCGGCAAGAACAACAAGCATGGTTGGGACTACGACATCTACGTGCACCATGGCGCTGGCGCATATATCTGTGGTGAAGAGACTGCCTTGCTGGAATCCCTGGAAGGCAAAAAGGGGCAACCAAGATTAAAGCCGCCATTCCCAGCGAATGTTGGTCTGTATGGATGTCCGACGACTGTAAACAATGTGGAATCCGTGGCCGTTGTGCCCACCATCCTGCGTCGCGGAGCTGATTGGTTTGCTTCCTTCGGGGAAGAGCGTAATGCGGGAACCAAACTCTTCTGTGTGTCCGGTCATGTTGAAAAACCGTGTACGTTTGAAGAAGAGATGTCTATTCCATTTCGTGAGATGATAGAGCGCCATTGCGGCGGAATAATTGGTGGTTGGGACAATCTTCTAGCCGTTATTCCGGGTGGTTCATCTGTGCGTTGTGTACCTGCGGATCAGATTGTTGATTGCAAAATGGATTTTGACAGTCTCTCAGCGCTGAAATCAGGTCTAGGCACCGCCGCTGTAATTGTAATGAACAAGGAAACTGACATTATTCGTGCGATTGCGCGTCTTGCCTATTTTTACAAGCACGAATCTTGCGGTCAATGTACGCCGTGCCGCGAGGGGACTGGCTGGATGTGGCGGGTCTTGACCCGTATGGCAGAGGGGCGCGCGCAGAAAAAAGAGATCGATATGCTGCTTGAAGTTACCAAGCAAGTCGAGGGCCATACAATTTGCGCTTTGGGTGATGCTGCAGCATGGCCGATTCAGGGCTTGATCACACACTTCCGTGGCGAGATTGAAGATCGTATTGATGCGTATACTGCGCGCTCAGATGCAGATGGCGCCGTGACAGACAAGGTGTTGGCGGCAGCGGAGTAAAATGTTTCGGAAGCTTTTCGGGTTTTTCAATGGTCGGTCACGGATGAATTTTGAAGAATTCGATGAACTTACCAGAGAAACAAGCTTCTCACCTGCAGCCAAAATCGCAATCAAAGAAGCATCAGGTGACTGGGTAAATACACTTGGACGTTGGTTTAACTGGGACTACGATCCAGAACTGTTTTTGCCCGAAGTCTACAAACATCCAGAATGTAACCTCGTTACCGCATGCACAATATTTTTCCTTGGTTCGCCATCTGACGATGAAGGAAATCTTTTATCAGAATTAGATGAATGGCAGAGACCAACCGTTGAAATGTTAGTAGATCTACACACTCGGATTAACAATGGGCAGTTCCTGCCAGAACCGAGTAAATGGCCATGTGATGAAGATAGCCTGTATATATTACGGTATGGTTTGGAAAATTTCTGCGCCGATAGTGCAAAAGAGGCTGCTGATTTGACTGGTATTGACCGGATTGCATGGGGTCTTAATCCAGATATTGTGAACCATGAAACACTCGGAATTTCCAACTAACCAGTAACTTCGACACTTATGCATCTAGCTGAACTCAACATCGCCAAGCCCAAATACGACAATGATGATCCGCGATTTGCGGACTTCATGAACAATCTCAATCGCATTAATGGACTGGCGGCCACGATGCCGGGTTTTGTCTGGATTCACGCAGATGACTCAGGTCATGCCATGGATTTGCCGACTCCGTGGCCGGATGTGGCTGCCAATCTGACGGTTTGGGAGACCCCGGAACATCTTGAGCATTTTGTTTGGAATACGGTTCATAAACAATTCTATAACCGCAAACATGAATGGTTTGAGGCAATGGATAGCCATCACTTTGTTATGTGGTGGGTGGAAGAGGGGCATTTGCCCACACTGGATGAAGCAAAGGAGCGGCTTGAGTATTTGAACGCGCATGGCGACAGCGACTACGCGTTTGGTTGGTCTCATTTGTCTCATATCAAGCTCTGGCAGACTCAGGCTTGCGGCTAGCACGATTCCAGCAAAGTCATAGCGAGTTTACCCTGTCTCCAGCCTTTCCTTGGCGTTTGGTTTCACATTGAATAGACTGCCTTTTCCAGGAAGAGGGATCCAGTATGCCCAAGAATCAAAAGCCTAAAGCAACATGCCAAGCGGGCGCCAACGAAAAACTTCTCAAACAAATATTGTCTGAAATCGAGGCTTTGAGAGCAAAGCTGAAAAAACAAACCCATGCGCAGAAGAAAACCTCTCGAGAGTTGCAATCTTTGAAGAAGCAAATTGCGAAAACAGAAGCCTGTGTTTGCGCAAAGAAGAAGAATAAAAAGGCAAAGAAACAGAAAGTCGCACGCAGTGAATCTGTTGTATCAACTGCAAGCGAGCCAATTTCTCTAACAAACACTATATCTTCGCCCCTAAACGGATCAGCAGATGATTTGAAGTGGATTTCCGGCGTCGGTCCCAAACTGGAAGAGACTTTGAATGGTCTCGGCATCTATCATTTTGATCAGGTTGCGGCGTGGACAAAGCAGGAAATCGACTGGGTAGACGATTACCTCAAATTTTCTGGTAGAATTGAGCGAGATAATTGGATTGAACAGGCAAAAGCACTAGCCAAAGGCGGCTGGGATGAGTATGTGAAGGTGTTCGGAAAAGAACCGCGTTAATACATATTCATCGGCGAGGGGCCGTAATGGCAAAATTGGTCATCGACGGGAACGAAATCGAAGTCCCGGATCACTATACGGTATTACAAGCTTGCGAAGAGGCTGGTGCCGAAATCCCGCGTTTTTGTTTTCATGAAAGACTGTCGATTGCCGGCAATTGCCGCATGTGTCTTGTTGAAGTAAAGGGCGGCCCGCCAAAGCCGCAAGCTTCGTGTGCTTTGGGCGTTCGTGATTTGCGTCCGGGTCCAGATGGTGAGCCACCTGTTGTTGAAACGAAATCGCCAATGGTCAAAAAGGCCCGCGAAGGTGTGATGGAGTTTTTGCTCATCAACCATCCACTCGATTGTCCGATTTGTGATCAGGGTGGCGAGTGCGACCTGCAGGATCAGGCGATGGCATACGGCATCGACAAAAACCGTTTTGCGGAAAACAAACGTGCGGTTGAAGACAAATATATTGGCCCGCTTGTCCGCACCAAGATGACGCGTTGTATCCATTGCACTCGTTGCGTTCGGTTCACGACCGAAGTGGCGGGTATCTCAGAGCTTGGATTGACCGGCCGTGGTGAAGACGCCGAGATTACAACATATCTTGAAACAGCCATGACATCAGAAATGCAGGGCAATGTGATTGACCTGTGTCCGGTGGGTGCGTTGACTTCGCGCCCATATCAGGATTCCGCGCGCTCGTGGGAACTACGCAAAACCGAATCCATTGATGTGATGGACGCGGTTGGTTCGAATATTCGCGTTGATACGCGGGGCCGCGAAGTCATGCGGATTATGCCGCGTCTCCATGAAGATGTGAACGAGGAATGGATTTCGGACAAATCCCGGTTCATCTGGGATGGTCTGAAAACTCAGCGTCTCGACAGGCCCTATGTTCGTAAGAACAGTAAGTTGCAAGCTTCATCCTGGGATGAAGCTCTGAACGCAGTGGCGAAGGCTGTAAGTTCAGCAAAGCCCAATAAAGTCGGCGCAATTGCGGGTTCGATGTCCGGCGTTGAAGAACTCTTTGCAATGAAGGGTATTCTTTCTTCGATTGGTTCAACAAACATGGATTGTCGTGCTCCCGGAAGCGCACTCAATCCGGAGAATGGACGCGAAAGTTATTTGTTCAACGCGACCATTGCCGGAATTGAGGAATCGGATGCGCTGCTGATCGTTGGTGCAAACCCCCGCTTTGAAGCAGCAGTGATGAATAGCCGTATCTTGAAGCGGGTCAAGATGGGTAACTATCCTGTCGGCGTCATTGGTGATGCTGGTGATCTACGCTACCCATACGAAGATCTTGGCGCTAAAGCAGATGTGTTGAACGATCTAATATCCGGCAAAAATAAATTCATAGCCAAACTCAAAAAAGCAAAAAAGCCGCTGATCATTATTGGCCAAGGCGCACTGAATCGTTCCGACAGCGCTGATATCATCGGACTGGTTGCTCAACTGGCAGCCGACACGAAAGCGGTGAGCCGCGACTGGAACGGGCTTTCTGTTCTTCATACCGATGCCGCAACAGTCGGCGGCTTGGACCTTGGTTTTGTTCCCGGCAAGAGCGGTAAATCTACTGCGGAAATGCTGACTTCCATGGATGTTCTGTTCCTTCTTGGTGCTGATGAAGTCGATATGCAGTCGGTCAACGGGTTCACGGTTTATATTGGGACGCACGGTGACGCCGGAGCTCACAAGGCAGACGTTATCCTTCCTGCTTCCACCTACACAGAAAAGTCGGCGACATTCGTGAATACGGAGGGGCGTGTTCAGATGACCGCCCGTGCTGCATTTGCGCCGGGTGAAGCAAAAGAGGATTGGGCAATTTTGCGGGCACTATCCGCGAAAATTGGCAAGACCTTGCCGTTTGATAATCTCAATCAACTGCGCAGTGCGCTTTATGCAGAGTTTCCCCACTTTGCGACTTTGGATGAGGTTGCAGACAGCGGTGTAGCTGATGTAAACGGATTTATAAAATCACTGGGTGCTACGAAATCAGGGAAGGTTTCTGCAGCCCCGCTCACAAGCCCGATCAAGGACTTCTTCATGTCGAACCCAATCGCCCGCGCTTCAAAAGTGATGGCAGAATGCTCTTCTATGCGTTCTGGTTCCATGAAGCAGGCCGCTGAATAGGGGTGTGATCAATATGGAACTTTTGATCAACATATTGACCTCAGAACCGATGATCGTGTTCGCCAAAAGCCTCCTGTTTCTGGTGTGCTTGCTGGTTTTGACGGCTTACGTGCTATATGCCGACAGGAAAATATTTGCAGCCGTGCAATTGCGTCGCGGGCCAAATGTGATCGGACCGTGGGGTTTGTTGCAGTCCTTTGCTGATCTGCTGAAATTTGTACTCAAAGAACCGCTTATTCCAGCCAGTGCAAGCAAATCGGTCTTCGTTATTGCGCCCATGGTTTCAGCAATTCTAGCACTTGCTGCTTGGGTCGTGATTCCCATTGATGAGGGTTGGGCAATCGCAAATCTCAACTTGGGAATTTTGTTTGTATTCGCGATTTCCTCGCTAGAGGTGTATGGCGTGATCATGGGTGGATGGGCGTCGAACTCAAAATACGCTTTCCTCGCTTCGCTTCGGTCCGCAGCTCAGATGGTTTCTTACGAAGTCTCCATTGGTTTTGTCATTATCACAGTTTTGTTGTGTGTTGGTTCGCTCAACATGATCGACATTGTCAATGCACAGCAGGAAGGGCTTGGAACAACTTATCTGGGTATGTCCAGCTCGTTCCTTGATTGGCATTGGCTTCCATTGTTCCCGATGTTCATTGTGTTTTACATCTCTGCGATTGCCGAGACGAACCGGCCACCCTTTGATCTTCCAGAAGCTGAATCCGAACTCGTTGCTGGCCATATGGTTGAGTATTCGTCAACCTTGTTCCTGTTGTTCTTCCTGGGTGAATTTGTTGCCATTCAGCTGATGTGTGCACTCGTGACGCTTCTGTTCCTGGGTGGATGGTTACCGCCATTTGATGTCTGGTTCCTGAATTGGGTGCCGGGTGCTGTTTGGTTTATGATCAAGATGCTGCTGGTCTTCTTTTCCATGGCAATGGTTCGCGCTGTGGTCCCACGCTATCGCTATGACCAGTTGATGCGTCTGGGCTGGAAGGTGTTCCTGCC
>JASJDO010000101.1 GCA_030065115.1 Rhizobiaceae bacterium
TGAGGTTGCCATCCAGTAAGTTCACTCAATTCAAGAATACTTGCCCCGCGCTTTCGTTCCAATGCCTTTATAATGAGTTCAGTTTTACCTTTTTGGGCTGTTCTAACCCTGGCGCCGTCATCAACTGCAGATCGACTGGATACAGAGCCTTTCAGAGTACTTTGTTTCGACATTTGATTTCCTTTCCAAACTAACGACGCAATTCATGCGCCCTCACCCGGAAAAGCCCGCATTCAAGCAGGCCAACATAAATGTTCGAACAGCCAAGTCAGACCATCACATTCATCGTCTAACGCTTGCATAACCTTTGCTTCCAAAGCCAAACAAGTCCAGTCGAATTCGGACTACAAGGAAAAAATTCAAGCCGTATATCTCACACACTTGAATTGAACTTCTGCTCCCAATAACCGCTCTTGGGGGGAAGCAGCCGTTCAACTGCAATGGCCTATTAAACTTCGTCATTCGCAAAGCAGACACCTATGGAGTAGCAATCAAGAAATTCTGCAAATGACCGCCACCCCGTCTCCTCACGCACCGCAACATTCATTTTCTGCAAAGTTCGACCCTTATCCCGAAACCGGTTGTGCGGCTCGCACATTTGCCAAGCCCGAGTTTGTGAGTGGAAGCCAACTCACTGACAATTGAGAGGCCGTAGCCATTGCCGGAGTGCTCGTCCTTGCCATCCAGGCGAACGTTGCGCTTCAGCGCCTGTTCGAACTCCTCCGCATTCATGCCGGGACCGGTATCGTGAACCTCAAACCCGATTTTGCCGTCGATATGACGGCAGCCCATCAGTATTTTCCCAGAACTCGTATATTTCACTGCATTTGATACAAGGTTCGTTGCAATCCGCATGAGCACCAGATTTGGCAAATCTGTTTCAAGCGCGGACGGAACGTAAGAAAACTCCAGTCCCTTCGCTTCGGCATCTGGCAGGAACATGTGATGCACGCTTTCAAGAACGTCATTGAGGCTAAGATCGGAGGCATTTTTCTGATCGCAACCAGGGTCATGGTTAACAATTCCTGTCTGACTTGATTGCAAATGCATGGAGACGAGTTCCTCCAGATATTCAAATGTTTCTTCCACATTTGAATTTTCTTCCGGCTCGCGTGAATTCTCCGTTAGAGAATGAACCCGCAATCTGAGCGCGTGAATGGGTTGTTTGAGATCGTGGATCGTGTTCGCAAACTCACGGCTTTGGTCAGACGCGGCAACCATGGCGGCAGAAAATTGCCCTTCCAGATCGTTCAGTCTTTTGTTTAATTGCAGGTTTCGTTTTGCAGTCGATAGACTTTCCTGCAACGCAGATTGTCGGGCATTCTGGGACTGGTTGTAACGGTCGGCAATTGCCAATCCAATCATTGCAGCCTCCACAACCATCGCAATTCGGATCAAATCATTCTGAATATCTTGCGATATCTCAACACCAAACTGGTGTCGCAAGTTCATGATCAACGCAGCAAGAACCACACCGATCCACGCAAAGAGGAAAAACCGAACCTCCTTGAAGCGTTTGATCGACGCTACGACCGCAGCAAGCACACAGGAAATAACCGCAACAAGCGACATGAAAACAAGCGCGCGTTTGATGAACTGATTGTCAAAAAATAAGTGTCCGACGAACAATCCGGTTGTCACGATGATGACGGCAAGCAGAACCTTATCCACAATCCGGTGTCGTTTCTTGGTGATCAGAAACACTCGCGCATAATTGGACGCGGAAATGATCAAGGCTGAACCGATGAAGATCGAAGCGACACTGTTGAACTTTGGAAACGATGGCCAAAGATATTGATACGCCACACCATCGGAATGCATCAGAAAGACAAGCGTACTTAAGGCGTAGGCGATGTAGGCGGCAAACACTACATGCCAGAAAATCAGCAACGAGAGCAATGCAGCGCTGATGAGGAGCAACATCATACCGTAATAGACAAAATTCTTCGCCGTTCTTGCGCTGGCGATTTCCTCAAAACTTGCGACAGTTTCAAGAGAAAGCTGCATGTAAGATGCGCCTTCAGACCAGTAGTTCACAAGCACTGTGACCTCGCTGCCAGGTTCTATCAACAACGGCGCGACAAGTTCGGGAAATTGTATCGGCCGGCTGTTAAAGCCGCGTTCCAGGTCTTGCGACAGTACATTTTCCACAGAGAAATTCTCCCGAATGATGTACACATCAAACAGCTGTTTGAAATTCTCCTTGAAATATAATCGCCAGTTCTCGGTGAGGTCAGACGTGTTTTTGAGATTGATGCGCAGCCAGATTTTTGAATTTGTGTAACCGAAATCAGGATCCTGAGTTTCAATGGGTTTAAACTGATCGGCATATTCGCCCAGGATTTCCGGGATCGTGCGCTCCCAGTTTTCATCCAGATAATAGTGGATATGGGGTTGAAGCTGGCCGGAAGTCTTTGCCCCGTCCAGCACCAACACATCTTTCTTGGCCACGCCTTCTAGTGATTCACCACTGGCTGGAGATGCGATTGACAGCGTCAGTATGATCCAGCACGATAATGCCAAAAGCAGTTTAAGCGCAGTTCGGAGGCTTAAGTGCCCAACTCCATATTTATCGCGGATGATCATCCATTCATCATTGAAGGCATGGAGCGGCTGATTTCCAGCGGCATAGATTTTGAAATCGTCGGCCATTCTTCCAACGGCATTGATGCAATTTCCGAGATAAAACTTCTGCGGCCGGATTGCGCAATTATTGATCTTTCCATGCCGGGCGCCAATGGGCTGGAAGTATTCCTTGAATGCAAGAAATGGTCTCCTGAGACAAAGTTTATTGTCATCACGGGTCAGCCAATCATGGGCGTTTTCTCGCAATTGATTGATGCAGGTATACACGGACTTTTTCTCAAGAATGCGTCTCCGGAAAAAATTGCAGATGGCATTCGCAGCGTACTTCAAGGGCAGAAAGTGGTAGCAGACGATATTCAGAAAATGCTGGATGAGAGCCAGTCTGAGTACAAGCTGACCAATCGGGAAGGAGAGATTCTGCAGTGTATTGCGCGTGGTCTGTCCAACAGCAAAATAGCAGAGCATCTGGGTGTAAGCGCGAACACGGTGGACAGCCATCGCACAAACCTGATGCGGAAAATGAACGTTCATTCGACTGCCACCCTCCTGGTCCAAGCCATGAAACAGGGACTTATTGAAGTCTAATGGTTTCATATACTTAGCCCGCCAATTACAACTGCTATATTATTATACGAATTGGTCCATCGGTAAATTGGTGTGATCACGTGATATTTCATCACCTTGCTTCCTGAAACAATTAGCCCAGCCCACAAGCAAACGGGTCATTAGTTTGAAAGGAATTGCACATGAAAATGAATACTATCAGCGTTCTCGCATTTTCAGCGATGATAAGTGCCAGCCCGGCATTGGCACAGCATAACACCCGAAACATTGGTGGCAACAATATTGGGGGGAACAATGTCGGCGTGCAACCGCAGCCCACCCCGCAACCCTGCCGATACAATTGCTACGGCGGCTCCAGAGAGCAAATCATTGGAGGCGTGGTTGGCGGAATAATCGGCGGCATTATTGCAGGGTCCGGACGCCGCCAACAGCAAAACCCTCAACCGGTACAACAACCAGTCCAGCAACCAATACAGCCGCAACCAGGATATGCGACCCCGGCACCGCAAACTGCAGGCTTCAGCCAGCAACACTATCAATACTGCATTGGGAAATACCGGTCTTACGTGATCCAGACAAACACATACACATCGTTCAGCGGCCAAACCCGCTACTGCAACTCACCCTACAATTGATCTGCATGAACTGGCTCATTTGAAACTTCAGGAGAATACGATGCGACTAACACATATCATCACACTTACAGCAACTCTCGGACTTGCATTGGCAACTGCCGCCCCGAGCATGGCACAAAGCACCAGAAACATAAGCCCAAACAATGTTGGCAATGGCATAGGCGGCAACAATATCGGCGGCGGTGGAAATAACTTCGGTTGTGTCAATGTCACCCTTGCAGGAGCGACCAGCGTTCGCGTTTGTCAAAATGGCTACACCGCCCGGCTTGGGAACATTATCTGCAGCGGCTATGTTTCAACCGGATATAACAGCTATCGATTGGCGCAGGCTCCCTGCAATCAGGCTGGACAGAATTTTCTCGGAGGAACGCTTGCATGCTCGGGCAACGCTTGCAACTGGACACCAAGTGCAGCAGGTCGAGCCCAGGGCTTCCAGCAGGAATATGTATCTGCGTATTTCAATTGATCGCAGGCTTCTGAGAGCCTCTATGAATTGAGAATTTTCTTGCCTCGACATCCTTTCCCCATATTGCTCGCCCCAGCAATAGGGGGAAGGAATTTTCGTTTCGTGTGTGTTCTCGCTTTAGAGCGATTCTCTAAGCAGTTTAAAAACCTGGTGTTCCCTCGCGTTTTTGACCGACTCATCAACTTATCTGAAAAGATGAACCATTGAAGGATGCGTATCTTTTTTAAGAAGCGGTTGATATCTGTGGCGATACAATTCAATTGTCTTTTCTTGCACAAAGGATTGGATGATCATCAGTTGAATCGTAAACGAAGAAAGCTTCCGCACAATCACTATCAAGAGCGAAAAGCGTTAAATGCAATTGAAGTGAATGACTGCATTCGAGAAATCCGAGCAAATTTCATTAGCAATGCTGAATGATCGTCATAGGCCGTTAACGCCGAAGGATATTCTCAAACTTTTTCCCGCGAGCTAATTCGTCGACTAGCTTGTCGAGGTATCGGATCTCCTGCATTATCGGGTCTTCAATTTCCTCAACTCGAACTCCGCAGACCATTCCCTTGATCAAGTTTCGGTTGGGATTCTTCCTAGGTGCTTGGGCAAAAAAACTTTCTAAATCACGTTCGTCATCAATTGCGGCGTTAAGACCTTCAGCATCATAGCCGGTCAGCCAAGCGATGATCGCGTCCAACTGATCCTTGGTTTTTCCTTTTTTTTCCACTTTGTCGACGAGCAACGGATAAATTTTTGCGAAACTCATTTGAAAAACATTGGAAGCCATATCTTCATCCTTTCGCTAACAACAATAATTTATTGCGGTACGTATTATGAATTATTTATATATCTTTCTCCTTCGACAACCGCATTGCAGGTTCGCCAATTGATGGTCAATGTCCGATAAGGGTCGGCAGCAATGCCGACCCTCTGTTGTCTTTAGATTTCCACGCCCTCGGAGATTGAAAGCGCATCTTCGAGTTCAACTCCAAGATAGCGAACGGTGCTGTCCATCTTGGTATGACCGAGCAAAAGTTGCACAGCCCTGAGATTGCCTGTCTTCTTGTAAATCTGTGCAGCCTTAGTTCTACGGAGCGAATGTGTGCCGTAAGTACTCGGCTCTAAACCGATCGCAGCTACCCAATCTTTCACCAACCTCGCATACTGCCTTGTTGAAATGTGATCAGGCGCATGAAACCTGCTTGGCCAGAGGAAATCACAACCGGTCATGCCCGGATGACCGATCCAATCACTAAGAGACTTTCGTGTTCCCTCAGTAATTTCGAACTGAACGGGTTTTCCAGTTTTGCTTTGGACGATGGAGGCGCATTCTTTTATCCGACCAGCGGTGAAAACATCTACGACTTTCATACATACGAGATCGCAACCGCGAAGTTTGCTGTCGACTGCCATATTGAACAAAGCTAGATCGCGGTGACTTTCAGCAAGCTCCAATCGAACGCGGATTGCCCAAACGTGTTTGGGTTGTAATGGACGCTTCTGTCCTATTATTCGACCTCTGTTCCACGCATGTCGTTTTGGAATGATCATGGGAAGGTTTGGAGTGTTCATAACACTGTCTCCTATCCATCCCTCCACTCCGCACCATCAACACAATGCTGACATTCAAAAGCATACATCAGAATTGAATTAGAAGACCGGAATGAGCCCTTATTACCATTTCGATTTACAAGGCTGAATGTCCGCTCTAGAGATGCCACCGGTGTTCCCGATGGCAGGTATTTTATATTTCTACACTTTCAGAAATTGCCAGAGCATCTTCGAGATCAACACCGAGGTATCGAACCGTACTATCCATTTTGGTGTGACCAAGCAGAAGCTGAACGGCGCGAAGATTTCCCGTCTTCTTGTAAATTTGTGCAGCCTTCGTTCTGCGCAGTGAATGTGTGCCAAATCCACTTGGCTCAAGGCCAATGGAAGAAACCCAGGTCTTTACCATCCGAGCGTACTGTCTCGTCGAGATATGCAATCGTTCACGAAAGCGTCCAGGCCACAGAAACTCTGAACCATACATTCCCGGATGATTTATCCAGGTCGATAACGAAACTCTTGTGACCTCTGTGATCTCGAACTGGACTGGCAGCTTGGTTTTACGTTGAACAATTGAGGTTCGCTCTTTGACCCGTCCAGCTGAATAAACATCAGCAACTTTCAGACCCACAAGATCGCATCCTCTCAATTTGCTATCCACAGCAAGATTAAAAAGGGCCAGATCTCTTGCGTTTTTTGCCAGTTCTAAGCGAACGCGTATTGCCCAGACATGTTTTGGCAAGAGCGGTCGCTTCTGCCCAATGATACGTCCCTTGTTCCAAGCACGTTTGGGTGGAATTATCATGGGTAAGTTTGGAGTATTCATAACTTTCTCCTAACCTTCCCTCACCACCGCAACATCAACGGATTGCTGACGGCTATTAGAATAACAAAGGTGACCAATTGTGTCTGCAACACCCCAATATTGTATCTGCGTTGAGACCACATTGACTTATGCCAATAGGAGCGACGTAAATATGCTGTAGTTTTCAAATTGATTAAGAAAGTAAGCGTCGTGCTGTAGCGATTTCATGCAGGTGGTCCTGCTCTCTCATAAAGCGCAAGTTCCTGAGCACATAAGCTAAATGCTCTTCCATGTGTTCACGTGCATCTTTCGCGTCCGAGGCAAGTATCGCTTCTACTATCTGTGTGTGTTGCAAGTGGATGGCCGACTGATCGCGGCGAAGTTCCAAATGTCGAGCCAACCATTGATTTGTTGTTTGAGAGAATATCGGTGACAGTGCAGCATCAATCACTTCGAACACTGGATTTTGAGATGATAACGCGATCCTGCGATGAAGTTCAGTATCAAGACGGCTATATTCTGAAGAAGCAAGGTCTGCTAAAACTGTCATTTCCTCCAGATGTGTCTCAAGCTCTTTCTTTTGATCACTGGTCGCGTTTGCAGCACCTTCAGATGCCGCATGTTTCTCAGATATCATCCGCAATTCATAGACTGATTCAAAAGCAACTGCATGACGGAGTGTTGCCTCTATAATCTTGTCGGCCGTGACGCCATTCACTTTCAGGGCTGAAAATTCTTCGCTTTCAAGAGCAAACCCATGCTTCAATGCAGCTCGCCAAATATCGATGTCGAATTCTAATTCAGAAATACCATCGATTTGCTTCAATATGCGTACATCGTCTGCCGCCACTTCACATAGTTTCGCCACGCCGTTTTTGAATAATGGGAATGAAACAGTGAAAAGAGCATGGTGCGTTTGACTAAGAAAGAAGTTGTAGCACGAATTGAAGACAGCCCTCGTCAAGTGTTCGAATGTTTCAACAGCTTCATTTTTTAACCCGCCGACTATGCATTTTTTCAGCTCACGAGCATGCTTTTGAATTTGGACCTTGTCGCTGTTTCGTGCTTTTTTTCGAGCGAGCAAAACAGTTTCATGGAACAGGATCGTCCAATAATTCAAGATGTGTTTTGGCTCGTTTTTGGCTATGTCCTGAAGGCCGGGGCCAAGCAAATCAGCCATCACATTCGTAACGTGATGGCGTTTCATCAGGTGTAGAAGACCGCTGTCGCAAAGATTGGCCAGAGCAGATCGCAATGATGTCCGCGATACGTTAAACTCCTCGGCGAGCTTGCGCTCAGAGACCAAGGGTTGGTCGGGCCAAAATGCGCCCCCCATAATCAATGCTTCCAGTTTTGTCTCTAAGCTTTCGGAAACATTGGGAATTTTAATTGACAGACTTTGCATGACTAACCCTTGTATACGGGGTTACACCACAAATAAAGATCAAGAAACGACCAGGTCACCGGGAGGGGAATGACCTGGCCTTCCCTGCCTCCCACCTGCTCTAGTTGAGGAGCACCCGAGGCAGCCACATCGCAAGCTCAGGGAACCGCATAACCAATGCGAGGCCGATAAGCTGCAGGATGACGAAAGGAATGATCCCCTTGTAGATGTTCTGGATCTTGATCTCCGGTGGTGCCACCGCCTTCAGGTAGAAGAGCGCAAATCCGAAAGGTGGTGTGAGAAAAGAGGTTTGCAGGTTGATCGCCATGAGAATAGCAAACCAGTAAACCATATCCACAGCAGCGACATGATCGCCAAAATCCAGCTTCGCAATGATTGGCGCGAACACCGGCAGCACAATCAGTGTGATCTCGATCCAGTCAAAGAAGAAGCCAAGGCAGAACACAAGCATCATCAGTGCAATGAGAATACCCCAACTATCCAATCCCCAACTGTCAAAAATATGGATAACCACTTCTTCGCCACCAATTTGGCGGAAGACGTAAGAGAACAGTGTCGCACCAATAAAGATACCGAAGATCATGGCATTGGTCAGAGCTGACCGTTGCACCACATCCCATACGACCCTAACAAACCCAAGGAACGAACCTCGTTCCGCTGGTTCTTCAGTGTCTATGTTTTCAGTTCCGTCAAAGGACATTTCCTGAACGCCGAGCTTTGGCAATATAACCAAATTCAAAAGGCCTAGCAGGATAGCTCCTGCAGCGCCAACAGATGCAGCTTCGGTCGGTGTGGCAAGGCCTCCCAATATAGAGCCCAGTACCATCGTGATTAGAAGGACCGGAGGAACGAACGATCGCAAAACCATAACAGCTGTGCCGCCACGTACGTTAAGCTTGAAGTCCTTGTCGAGCTTGGGTGCCAGCTCAGGTTTAAGCCAACAGATCGTCACGATGTAGATCATGTAAAAACCCGCAAGCATAAAGCCTGGAATGATCGCTGCGACGAAAAGGTTGCCAACGGACTTTGACAACAAGTCGGCCATGATGACCAACATGATCGATGGGGGGATCAAAATACCTAATGTGCCCGATGCAGCGATTGTGCCGGATGATAAGGCAGGTGAGTAATTTTTCTGCATCATCACTGGCAGTGCGAGAAGTGACATCATCACAACAGATGCGCCAATGATACCCGTTGTGGCTGCCAGAATTGTACCCATCATGACAACAGACAAGGCAAGACCACCTGGAACACGGCGAAGCAAATATTGCAGGCAGTTCAGTAAATCTTTCGCAATGCCGGACTTTTCCAACATCGTACCCATGAAGATGAACATCGGGATCGCTGTTAGGATCAGATTTTCAGCAATCGACCCGTAGACCCTCGCCGGAATGGCGTTGAACTGTGGCCAGTCAAAAAGCCATGGGTCAACGAGAATGGCTATGAAAGCAAAAGACAGACCAATGCCGCCGAGAATGAACGCAACCGGAAATCCTGAGAACAGGAATACCGCCAACGCAAGGAACATGAGAAGAGGAAGAATTTCTGCAAATGTCATATCAATGACCTCCGCCTAGTGTGCGGAGTTCTTCTTCTTCATCTAGCTTGCCACGCAGGCCATCAATGCATTTTAGAAGCTGAGATACACCAGCAATGAACAGTAAAACGAACATCACCAGCAACATGGATTTGATAATCCAGAAGTTCGTCAGACCTATCGTCGAAGGAGAAACTTCTGCATCACGCCAAGAGATGTAAACGTAGTTATAAGTATAGCGTGCCGCAATTGCTGAGAACGGCAGCAAGAAGACTACGAGACCAAAAATCTCGAAGTAATATTTGACTTTGGTGGGGACCAGATCACGAACCAGATCGATCCGAACATGTGCTTGACGTGTGAACGCGTAGGCCATGACGAGTGAAAAGAGGATCGTGTGTGCCCAATATTCACTTTCCTGCAACATGGTCGAGTTGAGGCCAGCGAATTTTGGAAGACCGAAGTAGCGGGTCATTACATCATATACTGTGATGCAAACAAGCGCGAGCATGGCGATGCCGCCAATGCGCGCTATGACCCCCAACAGCCGGTCCAACTGCCGGTAGATGGGTGCGAAAGACATTTAGAGCTCCAGATACAAAGATGCCGGGCGTGGGATAGCCCGGCATCGAGAATTTAAGCCTTACTTGAGATAGGCGTTATTTTTCCAAACATTGTATCCTGCGCGGAACTCTTGAAGATTTGCCCATGCTTCGGCGAAGATTTCGGACTCGCCCTTGAGCTCTTCTGCAACCGCGTTCCAGTTTTCTTCAAACAGCGCCAGTTGCTCTTCGTTCCACTTACGCACGTTCACACCGTGCTTTTCCTGTAAACGTGTCAGTGCAACCCCGTTGATGGCTTCACCTTCGGCGAGCATATTGGTGTAGTTCGCACGACAAGCTGTACGGATAGCAAGCTGTTGAGCTTCAGTCATACCGTTCCAGGTATCCAGGTTGATGATCAGGTCCTGCAATGTTGACTGCTGGTGCCACCCTGGGAAGTAGTTGTACTTCGCTAGTTGATAGAAGCCTGCGCTCTCATCAACGACAGGCATAGAGTATTCGGTAGCGTCGATCGTACCACGCTCGAGAGCTGGATAAATCTCACCACCTGGCAGAAGCTGCGTGTCAACGCCCAAGCGCTGCATGACGCGTGCGCCAAGGCCGAAGAAACGCATCTTCTTGCCTTTCAACTGGTCCAGAGAAGTTACTTCTTCACGGAACCAACCTGCGGTCTCTGGAGGAGATACACCGCAGATTTCTGAATGAACATTGAACTTGTTGTAGAGTTTCTTGTTAAGGAGCTCTTGTCCGCCGCCATAGAACATCCAAGCAGCATATTCGCCAGCACCTGGGCCAAACGGCACAGCTGAGAATAGTGCGAAGGCAATATCCTTCTTCGTGTTGTAGCCTGGGTTTGTCCAAGCAGCATCAGCAGTGCCTGCGCCTACTGCGTCAAGAACTTCAAGCGGCGGCACTAATGCGTTTGGCTCAAAGAAGCGCATTTCGACGTCACCACCGGTGATTGCCGTAACGGATTCCGTCAAAGCAACGCCAGATGAGCCGAGCAATGGTTGTGATGATGGAAACGATGAAGCGACCTTCAAGCGTACTGGTTCAGCGTTAGCAGTTGAGATTGCTGTGGTTGCTACCAAGAGAGCGGCAGCGGTTGCGGTTATCAATCTTTTCACGATATTCCTCCCGGTTTAAAAAAGACCGTATTTATATGCATCGGTTTAATAAAAACCGCAAGAGAAAAATTTTCACAGGCTAAAATCTCTGTAAAATCATGATATTGTAACATTTTAAAAAGCTACTTGAAATTTATCATCGGAATAGAATATACATAGTGGTATTAAAAAAAACCATTAAGAGGACGACATGTGCGGACAAGACAGGATCACCCCGTATGAATCTGACCGAACAACGCTGACGCGGTTGTTCCGCAGTGGTGTTCTGGCTGTCAAAGGCTACACAGCCGTCCAGAACGGTCTCGAACAAACCGGGATAGAAGCGCCAACCAAAATCATATCTGTTGGGAAGGCAGCCGTTTCCATGTTCGAAGGCCTTCCGCAGGCGTGGCGAACATTTGCCCCAAGTCTTATCGTAACAAAGACCGGGCACATTGGCTCTTCAGAGCTGGGGCATAATGTCGAAGCGTTTGAAACCTCACACCCGGTTCCCGATCATTCTTCACTTAGGGCAGGAGCAAGACTGCTCGAATTCGTGAGAGAATGCGGGCCTAGGGATCGGTTGCTCTTTTTGGTCTCTGGTGGCGCATCTGCTCTCGTTGAGCATCTTCGAGAGGATTGCACCAATGAAGAGCTGTTTGAGTTGACCGAAGAGGCACTTTCGTGTGGAGCGGACATAGCGGAGATCAATAAACGGCGGAAGACTATATCCGCGATCAAAGGGGGTAAGCTCCTATCACAATTCAAGGGCAGCCGCGTTGATGTGCTGGCAATCTCCGACGTGTGCGGCGACGCTCTGGACGTTATCGGTTCGGGTATCGGTGCTGAACCAGACAATCATTCGTTTGAATATGGTGCGCATATTGTTGCTTCGAATCTCGTGGCGCGTAAGGCCATTGTCGATTACGCGGACTCCCTTGGTTTGAGGATCGTAGCAAATGCCGAAACCATGTATGATGATGTGCGTGATGTTGCCGAACGTATTGCTTCAGACATCGAAAATGGCCCGAGCGGTATCTATGTCTACGGAGGAGAACCAACAGTGGTTCTTCCTGAAAA
>JASJDO010000102.1 GCA_030065115.1 Rhizobiaceae bacterium
GGACAAGCTGATCTGGGACGTGTCGCACCAATGCTATCCGCACAAGATCCTGACCGGTCGTCGCGACCGTATCCGCACGCTTCGCCAGAAAGATGGCCTCTCCGGTTTCACCAAGCGCTCGGAAAGCCCGTATGACCCGTTTGGCGCAGCCCATAGCTCGACTTCGATCTCCGCTGCATTGGGCTTTGCGGTGGCCCGTGATCTTGGCGGCGCCCCCGACACCGGGCTTGGCGATGCCATCGCGGTGATAGGTGATGGCGCCATCAGCGCCGGCATGGCCTACGAGGCCATGAACAACGCCGGTCACCTGAAAAAGCGCCTGATCGTCATCCTGAACGACAACGAGATGTCCATTGCGCCGCCGGTCGGTGCCATGTCGTCCTACCTCTCGCAGCTTTACGCAGGCGCTCCGTTCCAGGAACTGAAAGCCGCGGCCAAGGGCGCGGCCAGCCTTCTGCCGGAACCGTTCCGCGAAGGGGCCAAGCGGGCGAAGGATCTGCTGAAGCACTCTGTCCTCGGCGAGGGCGGCACCTTGTTCGAAGCGTTGGGATTCTCTTATGTCGGGCCGATCGACGGCCATGACCTCGATCAGCTTCTTCCCGTCCTCCGCACGGTGAAAGAACGCGCCACAGGCCCCATCCTGATCCACGTGATCACGAAGAAGGGCAAGGGCTATGCCCCAGCCGAGGCCGCCCGCGACAAGGGGCACGGCGTGTCGAAGTTCGACATGATCACCGGCGAACAGAAAAAGGCACCTTCCAACGCGCCATCCTACACGAAAGTCTTTGCGCAGAGCCTGATCGACGAAGCCACTCGGGACGAAAAGATCGTTGCCGTTACTGCGGCGATGCCCGACGGCACCGGCCTGAACCTCTTCGCCGAACGCTTCCCCGGCCGCACCTTCGATGTGGGCATTGCGGAACAACACGGCGTGACTTTCTCTGCCGGTCTGGCGGCTGGCGGCATGAAGCCCTTCTGCGCGATCTATTCCACGTTCCTGCAACGCGGCTACGATCAGGTCGTCCATGACGTCGCCCTGCAACGCCTTCCGGTACGCTTCGCTATCGATCGGGCGGGGCTCGTGGGGGCCGATGGCGCAACCCACGCCGGTGCGTTCGATGTCGGTTATATGGCGAGCCTGCCGGACATGGTCGTGATGGCCGCTGCTGATGAAGCCGAATTGATGCACATGGTCGCAACCGCGGTGGCTCATGATGATGGTCCCATCGCGTTCCGCTACCCCCGCGGCGAAGGCGTCGGCATCGATTTGCCGGAGCGGGGTGAAGTTCTGGAAATCGGCAAAGGCCGCATCGTTCGCGAAGGGCAAGGGGTCGCCATTCTGTCATTCGGCACGCGTCTGGCCGAGGTCGAAAAGGCCGCCGAGGCGCTTGCGCCACGTGGCATCACGCCAACAATCGCCGACGCACGTTTCGCCAAGCCGCTGGACCGCGATCTGATCCTGGAGCTGGTCGCCGGTCACGAGGCTCTGATCACGATCGAAGAGGGCGCGGTCGGCGGCTTCGGTAGCCACGTCGCCCAGCTTCTGGCCGAGGAGGGAGTCTTCGACCATGGTCTCAGGTTCCGCTCGATGGTCTTGCCGGACATTTTCATCGACCAGGCCAGTCCCAGCGACATGTACGCCATCGCCGCAATGAATGCCGAGCATATCGAGGCGAAGGTATTGAGCGTTCTCGGCGTAGAAACGCTGGAAAAGCGCGCCTGATCGACCCTAGCCTTTGCCGTCCAGCTTCCGCTCGATGGCTTCCAGCCGTGCGACGATCTCCTCGCGGTAGGCCTCGGTCGCAGCGACCTCTTCCTCGGCATGCGCGTCCTGCATCGAGTTGACGATCAAACCGACCACAAGGTTCACGACCGCGAATGTCGTCACCAGAATGAACGGCACGAAGAACACCCAGGCATAGGGATAGACCTCCATAACAGGTCGCACGATGCCCATAGACCAGCTTTCCAGCGTCATGATCTGGAAGAGGGTGTAAGCTGAGGCGCCCAAAGTTCCGAACCATTCCGGGAAGCTGTCGCTGAAGATCTTCGTGGAGATCACTGCGAAAACGTAAAAGACAATGCCAAGCAGAAATACGATGGAGGCCATTCCCGGCACAGCGTTCAGGAGGCCGGCAACAACCCTGCGCATGGCTTCGACGCTTGAGATCAACCGTAATACGCGGAGGATGCGGAATGCGCGCATGATCGCGAGCGGTCCTGAGGCGGGTATCAATGCAATTGCGACGACAACAAAGTCAAAAATTCTCCAGGGATCACGCCAGAAGCCTTTGAAATCGACAACTAGCCTAGCAAGCAATTCCAATACGAAAATGAACAAGATAATCGAGTCCAGAGTAACCAGTACGCTGCCAAAATTCTGCATCCACCAATCACTGGTTTCCAAACCCAGAATGATCGCGTTCAGGACAATGAGGCCCATGATGAATTGTTCGAAAATGGGTTTGGCGATAAATGAAGCCAGACGAGCGCGCATGTGATTGCCTTGAGGAATATCTACCTTGAATTGCGTTTGGGCTTTTTGGGTGCGTCCGTCAAGTGGGTAGAAGAAAATCCTCCTTATGGGGCATAATTTTCATCATCCAGTCACATTTCCATGCTTTGTAAATATGTGGAGGTAGTATGCATACGGAGCACGGTCATGGCCGAAAAAAAACAGCCGAACGAAGTTGATGACATCAAAAAGCAGCATACAACGTCAAAGTCTTCATTGCCCAATGCGATCAATGATCCGCAAATCATGTTGCGCCTGCGCAAGAAGAGGCATATGAGCGGTTTGATGTGCCCACCAAATTCTTTCCTGCCCGTTGCGCCGCCAGATCCACGAAAAGAGCACTGAGCCAATTGAAGCATTTTCCTGGATTATTGATCTTGGAAAGATTGCTCACATGAATTGACTACGCCCGGTTTTTCCTGAAACGTGTTTGAAAACGTGACCGGAAGCAGGCGTTATGAAAGTCAAAGATCTCAAAACATTTGTTGTTGGAAATCCGCCGCCGCATACTGGCGGTCGCTACTTCATTTTCGTCAAGTTGACCACAGACAGCAATGTGGTTGGTTATGGCGAGTGTTATGCTGCAACATTCAGCCCCGATGTCATGGTTCGATGCATTGAGGATGTCTTTGAGCGTTATCTCGAAAACGAAGACCCGCATCATGTCGAAACATTTTGGCGCCGGGCTTATTCTTCCGGATTTTCACAACGTCCGGATGTGACGATGATGGGTTGTGTCTCAGCTTTGGAAATGGCGTGCTGGGATATTATTGGCAAGGAAGCCGGTAAACCGGTTTACGAACTCCTGGGTGGGCGAGTTCATGAGGGGCTGCGTTCCTATACCTATCTGTACCCCGAAGACGATGAGAGCGTGTACCCGGATGACCGGAGCGACAACGAAAAGAATGTCTATAATGATCCGGACCTTGCCGCAAAGGCTGCAGTAAAGGCGGTCGAGGAGGGATTTACTGCAGTCAAGTTTGATCCCGCTGGTCCTTACACTGCATTTGATGGTCACATGCCGCGCCTCATCGACATAGACTTATCTGCACGGATGGTGGCAGCTGTTCGTGAGGCTGTCGGGACCAGAGCTGACATTTTGTTTGGAACGCATGGCCAGTTTTCGACTTCAGGAGCGGTGAGGTTGGCAAAAGCCATAGAACCCTATGACCCGCTGTGGTTTGAAGAACCCATTCCACCCGACATGCCAGAGATGATGGGGGAAGTAGCCAGAAAGACGTCCATTCCTGTGGCAACGGGCGAGCGCTTGTGTACGCGGTATGAATTTGCGCGAGTGCTGCAAACCGGTGCGGCCTCCATTCTGCAGATGGACCTTGGTCGTTCGGGCGGAATTCTGGATGCCAAGAAGATAGCTTCCATGGCAGAAGTGTACCATGCGCATATTGCTCCACATTGTTATTGCGGGCCCATCGTCGGTGCGGCAAATGCACAGATCGCTGCCTGCAGTCCCAATTTCCTTGTGTTGGAATCGATCAAAAAGTGGGATGGGTTTCACGGCGACCTTCTGAAAAAGCCAATCCAATGGGAAGATGGCTACGTGATACCGTCTTCGGAACCGGGGCTTGGTGTTGAACTGAACGAAGACGTGGCGGACGCCCATCCCTGGGACCCGCGCGGCCCGCTTCATCTGGAAATGGCTCCGGACCCACAACGCTGGGAGGGTTGATTTCGGCAGGATTCGAAGTCCAAGTTGCCCGGCCCAGCCAAAAAAATCGGCGTTATGCAATGGCAATAAGTAAATTTCATGTTAACCTTATGGAAGGCGCTGGGAAAACTGATACGGGAGATTGGTCATGCGACTATCCAGTTATTTGTTGAAGCCTTTGATAATGTTGGCAATTGCAATGCCGGTTATGGCAACGGTCAATGTCGGCGATGCTGATGCGCATCATCGCAAACACCGCGGCGCGGCGATTGCGGGTGCCATAATTGGTGGGGCGATTGTGTATCACCATTATAAAAAGCGGAAAAAATATCGCCAACACAGATATAGAACGCGGCACTACAATCGGCGGCATCATCACCACCATCATCGCGGTTACTACCACCGCCATCACTATCACGGACCCCTTCATTTTCATCGCTACTAGGGCGATGTGAAATTCTGAAAGTGTAAGTCTTTATTCTGCTGGTTGCTTTTGCTCCTGCCGGGGCATCAGTTCTACCAGCAGTATGGCAATGAAAATCAATCCGCATCCAAAATAGCCGATGGTCGCCAGCCGTTCGCCCAGAAACACTGCACCAAACATTGCAGCAAACAGACTTTCGGTGGAGATCAAAACTGCAGCAGCACTCTCAGAGGTGTAGCGTTGTCCTACCGCCTGCAAGGTGAAACCCAGGCCTCCGGCTATTGTTCCGGCATAAAGTATTTCCGGCAATGCGCCCACGAATTGCTCTTGTGTCGGGATGGTTTCACCAAATCCGAACGGTACAAAAAGACTGTAGCAGGCAAATGCCAGCGCTGAAGTGATGAAAAATTGTGTGGTTGCCATGGTAACGGGTAGCATGGTTTGTTGGCCAACCCGGCCCGTGAGAATAACATGACCCGCCCAGAATAGGGCGCATAGAATGATCAACATGTCGCCGGAGTTCAATGAACCCAAATCTCCTCCGCTCAGGAGATAAATTCCCACCAGCGACAGAAGCGATGCAGGCCAAATGATTATGGGTTGCCGAACACGAAACAGCGTTATCATCAGAAGTGGCACCATGATCACGTAAAGAGCGGTCAGGAAGCCGGCATTGGTGACGCTGGTTCCGATAAGGCCTACTTGTTGAAACGCCATGCCAAGAAAGAAGGCAAGGCCAACCAGAAAGAAGCCCCTCCGGTGCGCTTTGACCGCTTCCAGGTAAGTCGGGCCGTTCGCGCGTTTCAGTTCACCCATGGCAAAGGGCAGAACAGCAAATCCTGCCAACAGGAACCGCAGCGCGATAAACAGCATGGGGCCAATATCGTCCATTGCAGTTTGTTGGGCGACAAACCCCATGCCCCAAATGGCACCGGCAAGCAGCAGCAAAAGGTTTGCGGTTGTGCGCGACATGGTTGGCCCTCTCGGATGACCCGGGTCAGTGGCCGTTGCCAAATGATCCGGTTTTGATCGAATAATCGACCACCAGTCCATAATCGGGATCATCATCGGAGTCGACCATCAACTGTCCTGCCTTGTTAAGCAAGCTGTGGCAATCCTGCGAAAGGTGCCGCAATTGCAGTTTCTTTCCGTCTGCTTCGTATTTTGAAGCAAGGTCTTCGATAGCCTGCAATGCAGATTGGTCAACAACCCGGCTGCCCATGAAGTCGACGACCACCGTGTTCGGATCGTTCTTGATGTCAAAAAGCTCAGCGAAGCCATCAGTTGAGCCAAAAAACAAGGGGCCTTCAATCTGATAAACTCTTGTGTCTTTCGTGCTCATATAAGCCTTCGCGCTAATGCGTTTGGAAGCGTTCCAGCTGTAGGCAAGTGCTGAGACGATGACACCAACAACGACTGCGATCGCGAGGTCAGTTGCGACGGTCACAATGGTCACAAGAAAGATTACCAATGCATCTGTCAGGGGAATTCGGCGCAGGATGGTGAGGCTGTTCCAGGCAAATGTACCGATGACGACCATGAACATCACGCCCACAAGTGCGGCGAGGGGGATTTGTTCAATCAGGCTCGAAGCGAACAGAATAAAGATCAGCAAAAAGAGTGCCGCAGAAACACCTGAAATGCGCATCCGCCCGCCTGACTTAACATTGATCATGGACTGGCCGATCATGGCACAGCCGCCCATGCCGCCAAAGAAACCTGTCACTGTGTTTGCGGCACCCTGTGCGAGACACTCTTGCGATGCACCGCCACGTTGCCCGGTAATCTCTCCAACAAGGTTCAAAGTCAGAAGGCTTTCAATCAAACCAATAGCCGCGAGAATGATCGCATAGGGCAGGATGATCTGTAGTGTTTCGAGATTGAGCGGGATCACAGGGATGTGGAACTGTGGCAGTCCGCCCTTGATCGACGCCAAATCGCCGACATTGGGTACATCAATGCCAAGTGCCAATACGAGGCAGGAAACAATCCCGATGCCAGCGAGTGGGGCCGGAATGGCCTTTGTAAGTTTCGGCAGAACCCAGATGATGCTCATGGTCAGAGCGACCAAAGCGAGTGTGAGGACGAGGGGAATGCCCTGCATCCAGACCTGTGTGCCGTCTGGTCCCGGTACTTTGAACTGCGAGAGCTGCGCCATGAAGATAACGATCGCCAACCCGTTGACAAACCCAAGCATCACCGGGTGGGGGACAAGGCGAATGAACTTCCCGAGGCGAAAGATACCCGCCAATATCTGCAAAATGCCCATTAGCACAACTGTTGCGAACAGGTATTCAACACCGTGTTGGGAAACGAGTGAAACCATGACAACTGCCAAAGCACCGGTTGCGCCGGATATCATTCCCGGGCGTCCGCCAAAGAGGGCCGTAATCAATCCGACGATGAAGGCTGCGTAAAGCCCAACCAGTGGATGGACGCCTGCAACGAAGGCGAAGGCCACCGCCTCGGGAACCAAAGCAAGCGCGACGGTGAGGCCGGAAAGCACTTCGGTTTTAATACGTGTGGGACTTGGAAAGCCTTTGTTTCGCCGGTTCTGCAAGCCAACAGAAAGGCGTTCGGCAAAGGCCGAAAAAGTGGAGGAAGATGACATGGATGTCTTTCAGGAAGGAGAGGACAATATTTGCGCACGCGTTAACATGGGGCCACGGCAATGCCAACCGGAAAGATTGGTGAAAGGAACGGAAAGAACAATAAGCATAGCCTGTGTATGTTGGTTCCTAAATGAAATCTTCCCAATGGATGATCAAGGCTAATAATTCATATAAGGGATATGTTCGAACTCTAATTTGAGCGTGCGAGTGAAGACGGTGTTGCTGCAAAACTGGATTGCCGGCCTATTGTCCCTCAAATAGATTTTTGCCATTATGCATGGTTTGAGAATGATAGACAAAAAAGCAAAGAAAATATTGTTTGATTACTATTGGTCTTCAGGCTGGAAAAACCAAGCTGACAGAACCATAGAAACAAACGATTTAGAACATGCAAGGGCAAATGGTTTTTGGTTCGATCCGCTGACTGTTACGCATAACGAGCTGGTTGATTGGCTGATAGACTTGAGAGAAGAGCTAAGGCCGGAGGATGTCGGTAATGCTTTTCTGGCCAGTCTCTCAACAAGAAGGCTTGATATTAGATCGGCGCTTGCAAGTTATGCTTACGCCAAACATTTTCCCGCACACAAGTTTCCAGGCACACTAAGTTCTCTTTTCTCGCAAGAGGATGAATTTTGCCGTGTATGTGGAGAATACAATATCGAGAAGTGCCGACAAGACTTGAATGTCCTAAATTTTGAAAGGCACAAATGGGGCGGTGTCCGACATGCGCAACCACTTTATGCTTGGTTCGATTTAGAGCGTTTTAAAGAGCTTCCGGCAATTGAGCCAAGCGATGCCGATTTGGCCCTGATGCGTCAGATAATTGAAATAGCTTCTAGCTTGAGAAGCGATGCAAGACCGATTGTACTTGCGAAAGCTTTGTCTGGAATTATTAAGTCAAATGATGCTGAACGCAGAACGATGATTGAAATACTCAGCATATCCGGAGTTTTGCAGCCTAAGAATGAGGGCGGATATTTCGGTGCATACACAGCGTATTCTGACCGACGTCAAACCAATGAACATACCAATGATTGGTCTTATCCTGCAATTTGGTGGCGAGGAGCCGATGGAGTGAATATGTCGGCCGTAGCATACTATTTTCCTGACATCTGAAAATTTTTTAACTGCTTTATGCTCGAAGCATTCGAATCAGGTTTATGTCTGCATAAGCTTGGCACTCACCGTGACCATAAAGTAAACCAGCGCTACCCACCCGTTATCCGGTAAATACTCCCTTCACCATCATTAGTGACAATCCAGAGTGCTCCGTCTGGCATGTAGCGCACGTCGCGGATGCGTCCGAGTTCTTCTTCGAACAATCGTTCTTCACTGGTGATCTTGTTCCCATCCACCGTCAACCGGACAAGTGCTTCACCTCGCAATGCACCGACAAACAGATTGCCGTTCCATCCGGGAATTCCGGTTCCTTCATAAAAATCCGCCCCCGATGGTGCGATGGAGGGATCCCAGTAGAAGATTGGTTGTTCAAGGCCCGATGCGGATTGTCCAACCCCGATTTTGGTGCCGGAATAGTTTCGTCCATAAGAAATGGTTGGCCACCCGTAGTTTTTACCTGCTTTTGGAATGTTGATTTCGTCGCCACCCCGTGCTCCATGCGAAATGGTCCATAACTCGCCGGTGCGAGGATTGAGCGTCGCGCCTTGCGGGTTTCGGTGACCGATGGACCAGACTTCTGGCAGAGCTTTCTTGCCATCTGCATGAGGATTGTCAGCGGGGATTGAGCCGTCTGTATTGATTCGCATGACAGAGCCTGCGGGGTCAAACGGGTCTTGAGAGCGGGGTTGGGTTCCCCGATCTCCGATTGTGAAGAACAAAGTTCCATCATCTGCCTGAACAATGCGTGACCCAAAATGACGCCCGGACCGGTCTTTTTTCGGCATGGAGTAAAGTACTGTCAGGTTTTCAAGCCACGGGCTGTTTCCGGTATTTAACGTTGCACGGGCCAGAGTTGTGCCCAGATTGCCAATGCGGTCTCTTGCTGAATAGGTGAAATAGATCGTGTTGTTTTGTGCAAAGTTTCGATCGGGTATCACATCCAGCAAGCCGCCCTGACCACGTACACCGATTTTGGGTAAGCCTTTGATCGTTTGCTGTCTTTTCGGGTTCTTCGGGTTCAGAAGAACCATTCTTCCGTCGCGCTCTGTTGCGATCATTTTGCCATCTGGCAGCATCGCCAGAGCCCATGGTGTATCAAGACCTGAAAATACCTTTTCGATATAAACAGTCGCTGCATTTGTTTTTACCGAAACTCTGTTGTCTGCAATTGCGTTATTGACACCAACAACGCTGAATGCCGCCAAAAGAATAGAATTGACCAGGTATTTTGAAAACTTGCGCATGAATATATTCTCGGGTTAGAATCGGGGTAGTTCTTCTTTGAGGGAAGATAGGGCAAAACATGGATGATGGAAGTCAGACTATATGCCTTGATGCGGACGAGATTCGCATTTTGGAACGCCGTGAAGCGATTGATCTCGGGATTCCCCACTTCAAGGCGCACCTCAGAATTTTTGCGACTGCAATCGGCGTAAGTGTTCTTTACCTGGCATTCTGGGCGGTGTTGTTCTTGACAGGAAAATCCACCGGATGGGTTGCGCAGCTGTTTATTGCATCCCTTGCGATTGTGCTGCCACTGTTATTCGCAGCTGCCTTTTTGAGATATCAGACAATCCGTGCGCAATTGGTGGATGGGGCTTTGGTGTATCATCCGGGATGGCCGAAGGACACCGTGCAACATCTGGCCGTATCGCAGATTTCGTCAGCAAATGTTCACAAGGATTTTATTGATACATTGCTGGGAAGCGGTGATCTGATAATTTGCGGAAAAGACGGCCACATTGTTGAGCTGGAATCTTTGGGAGCGCCGGAAGAACTGCTCCATTTGATTAAGGCAAACAGGTCCTGATTCAGTTTGCACTTCAATTTGGCAGCAGCGGGGACATGAAAATACTACCTCAGACTGCTTTCATGTCCCCACTGCGCCCACTAGCCCGATCGGGTCAGGCGTAGCTCTTTTTGATGCCCGCAAACACAAGAGTGCGGCACCGAATACTCTCTAAATGTAAGGTTTTACCCCTGATAAAACGCACTTGCCGTGTGGAGTGAGGAAACGACGAAGGCTGTCAATGACACAACGGTAATGAGCAGGTTGTGATTGCACGACTGTTCAACAAACCATGGCGTAAAGCCACGTTTTTTCGTGTGAAACTGATTAGGGATTTTTAGCCGCATTCTGCTTGCCCCTGATTGCCGACGTCGAACACTTTACCCAAATCCGACACGATAGAGACTAGTTGGTTTTCCGGCGAAGTTTTGGAAAAAGCTGGGGGATTTCGCGTTCATTGTATGGTGTAAATGTGGCGAGGAATGACGCTAAGTTAACTTTGCATTCACGCTATATCAGAGGTTTATGATTGGCCATGCGCCGCGAAATGTGTCATGCAACGGTTTAAAAGGGGCCACTAAACAAGGATAGTTGTACGCTATGTTACGATTGTTTGGAAAGCTGGCAATATTGGCTCTAGGGTTTGTGTGTTTGGGCGCGCTCCCGGCCTTTTCACTGAATGAGACGGAAAAACCTCCTCACCTGTTGATTGACATGACCGAACAAACGGTTCTTTCCAGCGAAAAAGCGCATGTGCGATGGGCGCCGGCTTCGCTCACCAAAATGATGACGGCATACACTGTCTTTCGTGCGCTCGAACTGCAGCATTTGAAGCCAAACTCACCGGTACGCATTTCTGAATACGCCCTCAGTCAACCGCCATCGAAAATGGGCTATCCGATTGGGACCATTCTTACTCTTGAGACTGCGCTTAAAATAATCATGGTAAAGTCGGCCAACGACATTTCCGTTGCAATTGCGGAAGGGACAGCAGGTTCAGAGGAGCAATTTGTATCGCTGATGAATGCACATGCCAGACGCCTTGGCATGACAAATACGAATTTTGTAAATCCGCATGGTCTTCATGATCCCGATCAATACACGAGTGCTTGGGACATGTGGAAGCTTACGGAAGCTCTTACGAACGAGTTCCCGCAATATGCTTCGTATTTTGATATTCCCGCCATACGGGTTGCGGGTCGCAGATTGCGCAATCACAATGCCTTGCTCCGTCAGTTTGAGGGAACGACTGGTATGAAAACGGGGTATGTCTGTGCATCGGGTTTTAATGTGGTGGTTCGGACGGCGAGGAAGGGGCGTCAACTTGCGGCAATTGTGTTTGGAGGACGTTCCGGCTTTGAGCGAAATGTCATGACAGCACGTCTTTTGTCGGAAGGGTTTGCTGGCGCTTTCGAGAAAAATACTGCTGCATTGAGTGCATTCACTGATGGTGTAGAGGTCGGAGATATTCCGCAAGATATCACCAGAAGGATTTGCCCGGGAAAATATGCAGCGCGGGTGAAACCCGTTGTAAGACCATTGGAAGCGCCGACGTCCGATGATTTCGATTCCATTGATACCCAAGTCTGGATTGACCGCGAGAAAGCGAAGGCTGAAGAGGCTAAGGAACGCAAGCTGGCAAACCTCAATGTTGTTCCGACAAAACGGCCAGAAGTGGTTGAGCCAAAGAAAATCAAGGTAACAGCTTCTGCAACCAGTTCGGTTTCCGTGGCTCCAGCAGGTGCAGGGATATCGCAAAAAGAGAAGCAGCCAAGCCTTAAAGAACAAGCCAAGATATTTCTCGTGCCCCACAATAAAGTCCGGCCTGATGAGCTGCTGAGCCTTGGTGGGGCTTTGGGACCCAACCCGTTTAATATCAAACATAGCGACGGTGGTCCCTATAAAGCACCACTTCCTGTTCCTGAGAAGCGTCCGGCACTTGATTTGGCGAAGACAGAGGAATAACAATTCTTCTTGGCCGAGTGGCTTCAATTCAATTTTCCCGGAGAATTTCCATGGGCTTGTTAGCCGATCATCTTTCGAGGGTTAAACCCTCGGCGACAATTGCAGTTTCGCAAAAAGCACGTGACCTGAAAGAGGCAGGGCGTGACATCATTGGACTGGGTGCTGGCGAACCTGATT
>JASJDO010000103.1 GCA_030065115.1 Rhizobiaceae bacterium
GTTGAGTATCTGACACTCTACTCGTTTTCTACTGAAAACTGGTCGCGACCTGAAAGCGAGGTTTCTGAACTCTTTTCTCTACTGCGCCTGTTCATTCGGCGCGATTTGGCCGACCTTCACAAGAGCAATGTCCGCGTTGTCATTATCGGTAGCCGTGAGCGTGTTCCAGCGGACCTACTTAATTTGCTGGATGAGGCACAAAATCTGACTGCCGAAAACACCGGGCAAACCCTGGTAATTGCCTTCAATTACGGTGCTCGCGATGAAATTATCAATGCAACCCGACTGATCGCAGAGCAGGTTGCAGCTGGAAAGATTTCCCCTGACCAAATCAATGAACAATTGATTGGTGGATTTCTTTATACCTATGGAATACCGGAACCAGACCTTCTGATCCGGACCAGCGGCGAGAAACGGTTGTCAAACTTCCTATTGTGGCAACTCGCTTACAGCGAATTCATGTTCATGGATTGCCTGTGGCCGGATTTCGGAAAAGAGCATCTTGCCGAGGCAATTGATGCATATTGTACTAGGAATCGCCGCTTTGGCGGATTGGTGCGGGAAACTGCATCGTGAGCGCCAATGCCTCACCGGAACCTTTTCTGAACCGCGAACTTAAGCTACGCATTGTATCCGCCATTGTGTTGGCAGTCATTGTTTTGTTCATGACCTGGATAGGTGGCCCGACCTTTCAACTTCTTTGGGCGGTCGCGGCTTTGCTGATTTTCAATGAATATTCAAACATCACCAAAACAGCGATGCCAGCCTTTCCAAAATTAGCAGGTATTGGATTTTTGCTTCTTGTGATCGCAGCCTATCTTGGCGGACAATTGCTGGGCGCAGAAATTATTCTTCTGATTGGCTTTGTCTTGCTGGCTTTGTGGGAATGGATATCGGCTAAGTCAATTTTTGCCGCCATTGGACTTGCCTATGCGGGATTGCCGTTTATCGCGATGTCCGAACTGCGGCTCGATACTTTAAGCGGTCTTTTGCTCGTGATTATCGTTTTTGCATGCGTTTGGGGGGCTGATGTCTTCGCCTATTTCTCGGGTCGTTCAATTGGAGGTCCCAAATTGGCACCCCGAATATCACCAAAGAAAACATGGGCTGGGTTCATTGGGGGCATCCTTGGCAGTGTGTTGTTGAGCTGGGCCGTTGTTGCTTATGCTGGCAAAGCTCCCGGACCGGGCTTCTTTGCACTGATTGTTGTGGTGGCAGTGGCGTCTCAGGTCGGTGATTTGGCTGAATCTGTCTTGAAGCGGAAGTTTGATGTAAAAGACAGTGGAACCTTGATCCCCGGGCATGGTGGTGTATTGGACCGGGTCGACGGCCTGATTTTTTCTTCGGTTCTTCTGTGGTTTGTCCTCTATATTATGCAATGGAATTCATCATTCGATAACGCGATCCCTGTTATCTTCGATAATGTCTTTTTGTCGCCTTGATGTGCGGTATGAACGGTCTTAGATGCAAAGCACAACTGAAAGTTTGGTGCAAAAATGGAATTTCTGAGTAACATCAGTGCCGGTGGGTATTCACTTTTTGGCTATATTTTGCCGTTTTTGGCAATATTGACCGTTGTCGTCTTTTTTCATGAACTGGGTCACTATCTTGTGGCACGATGGAACAAGGTGGACATTGATGCCTTCGCAGTTGGCTTCGGTCCGGAACTTTTGGGATTCAACGACAAAAATGGCACCAGGTGGAAGCTTTGTGCTGTGCCGCTTGGCGGATATGTAAAATTCGCTGGCGATGCGAATGCCGCATCTGTGCCAGACCATGAGCGTCTGGAGGAAATGACTGAAGAGCAGAAGGCTGGCAGTTTTGAGCACAAAAGAGTAGGTCAGCGGGCTGCAGTGGTTGCAGCGGGGCCAATTGCCAATTTCATTCTGGCAATCTTGATTTTCGCTGGTTCGTTCTATTTCCTAGGCCGCTATGTAACCGATCCGGTTGTTACGGAAGTGGTGGAAAACAGTGCCGCGGAAAGTGCCGGCGTTGTAGCGGGCGATATCATCAGAGAAATTGACGGTGTTGAAATAGCAAATTTCCGGGATATACCGCGTGTTGTTGCGCCGAAGCACGGGATTGAACTCGATTTCAAAATTGAACGCGCTGGCGAGTTGATTACCTTGCCTATTACCCCCAAACGGACAGAGCAAGAAGACCGTTTTGGTAATATCAATCGAGTGGGTATTGTTGGTATTGTCAGTCGTGCCGAAGAGGCGAATGTCCGCAAAAAAGAATATGGGCTGTTTGAGGCGTTAGGGGCAGGTGTTAGCGAAACGGTCTACATCATTCAGCGCACTTTCCAGTATCTGGGTGGAATTTTCACTGGTCGGGAATCCGTTGATCAACTAAGTGGTCCCATTGGTATTGCCAAGATCTCGGGCGACGTCGCTACTTTGGGTCTGACGGCATTGGTTAGCTTGGCCGCAATTCTCTCCGTCAGCATTGGGTTGCTCAACCTTTTCCCAATACCGATGCTTGATGGTGGGCATTTGGTCTTTTATGCCTATGAGGCGATAGCCGGAAAACCTCTCGGTCAGAAGGTGCAGGAATACGGTTTCCGGTTTGGATTTGTCCTGCTTATTTCAATGATGTTATTCGCCACACATAACGACATTGTCAACCGCCTTGGTTTCTTCAACTAGAACGTTTAGTGGCTAAAAGTGGCCGAGAAAACTCGTTATCACACAGAGTTTTTTAAGGCATTTACGTCTGATTTTCTCCGAATGAATTCAATTTGTTCTCGCTAGGCCGGTTCTGCTCTTTGAACGGTCGTTTTGTCTTAAAATAGCCTGTTTTATGGCTGCTTATCGGCGACTGTTCGGGCTTCATCGGCATAATTCCGGTTAAGCTTCAAAGCGAGGCTGATTGGAAAAAATTAACCATGAGTTTCAAATGCGTTGGGTGAAAATGCAACAGTTATGCATAATCAAGAACTTGGTGGTATCTAATTGCGGTTCAAGTGTTGCACGACGGGCAAAACTCTGTAAAAGGTTTGTTAACTAACGGATTCTCGTAGTGTATTCGCGCGCGTGTTAGGATAATAATAAGCCAGAGCTGGTGGATTGAGAATAACAACATGTATCTGAAAACTCTGACAAAATCATTGTTTGTTGCCTTTTGTATGGCGTTTGGGGCAGTAATGGTTTCCAGTGTCGCTAGTGTGGGTCTCGTTACCGAGGCTCGTGCTGCAGTGGTAAACAGCATTGATGTGCGCGGCAATGAACGTATCGACGACGAAATTGTGGCGTCCTACCTTACCATTCAGCCCGGCCAGTCGTTTGACAGCTTCGATATTGACGATTCCATCAAAGCATTGTTTGCGACAGGCCTTTTCAGTGATGTATCTATTTTCCAGCAAGGATCAGTGCTTGTAGTTGATGTGGATGAAAATGCCACTATCAACAAAATCCAGTTTGAAGGAAACAACCGTCTCAAGGACGATGCGCTGCAAAACGTTGTGTCTCTCAGGGAGCAGGGTGTTTACAGTGACGAACAGGCTGGTGTTGATGTACAACGTATCCGTCAGGCATACGGGCAAGTCGGTAAGCGAGGCGCTAGCGTCAGTTTTGAAGTGCTTCCGCTGGCCAATAACCGCGTAAATGTAATCTATCGCATCGACGAAGGTGACAAGACCAAAATTGCAACAATTAATTTTGTTGGCAATGATACGTTCTCCGACCGTCATTTGCGGGATGTGATCTCTACAAAAGAGTCTACATTCTTGAGTTTCCTCCAATCAAATGATGTGTATGATCCTAACCGGATTTCATCAGATGAAGAGGCATTGCGTCGTTTCTACTTCAATAGGGGTTTTGCTGATTTTCAGGTCCTTTCCACAACTGCGGATTTGGACGAAGTAGCGAACGAGTACACCATCACATTCACTTTTGATGAGGGCGCTCGCTACACCTTCGGCAATATTTCAATCGACAGCACGGTTCCAAATCTTGATACCAGCAGCTTAGAAAGCCTGTATGAGTCTATTCCTGGCGAGTTTTACAGTGCCAAGGAAGTAGAAGACACGATCGTCGCGATTACCGAGCGCGTGTCCGAAGAAGGATTTGCATTCGTTGAAGTAGTTCCGCGCGGCAACCGGAATTTCGACACGAACACAATCGACGTTGTCTACCTGGTTGATGAAGGGGCCCGGGTATTTATCGAGGATATTGTTATTATCGGCAACGACCGGACACGCGACTACGTTATTCGTCGTGAATTCGATATCTCCGAAGGTGATGCCTACAATCGTGTTTTGGTGAATAAGACACGAGACCGCATTCAGGCGCTTGGTTTCTTTGAGGCAGTGAATATCTCTACGAGACCTGGTTCAGCCCCAGACCGCATACAGGTAATCGTCAACGTGGTTGAACGTTCGACCGGTGATATATCAGCATCTGGTGGTTTTTCGAACAATGGCGGCGCTTCAGCGCAGGTCAGCCTGTCAGAGCGTAACTTTCTTGGTCGTGGCCAATTCCTGCGGGTTGGCTTCAGCACCGGCGAAGATGAAGAAACTTATACTTTTGATTTTACCGAACCTTATTTCCTTGGGTATCGGGTATCAGCAGGTGTCTCGCTGGCAAGAACAGAGTCAGACGCTACTGCCGAACGTCAGTATATCGTTGATAGTTCAGATGGTCGTTTAACCTTTGGCTTGCCAATTACCGAAGATTTGCGTGCAAGTGTATTCTATGCCTACAGGGATAGTGATACGAGCACTAGCGCTTCGTTTATTGATACAACACCCGATGTTGACACCACTGGTAATGGAACACTGGACACTATAGTGCAAGGTAATGCGGACGGCGAGCTGTCTGCGGCGCTATTTTCTGGTTTAGGTGATTTCATGTCGTCTGGCTTAGGATACGGTTTCGTTTACAATACTTTGGATAACCAAAGAACACCCAGAGAAGGAATTCGTGCGGCGTTTACACAGACCTATTATGGCGTAGGTGGTGACGCAAATTATCTTCAGACAGAAGCTCAATTAGCCGGGTATCATCTTTTGTCTGAAGAAGAAGACATTGTCTTGTTTGGTCGTGTTCGGGGCGGTCACTTAGAGCAAATTGGTGGTGATGGAACAAATTCAATTACAGATACATTGCGTACCCTTGACAACTTCCAGGCACGGTCAAATACAATACGAGGCTTTGACTCCTTTGGATATGGTCCTCGCGATCCATTAACAGGTGATCCTCTTGGCGGACAGACTTTCTGGAATGCGACTGCGGAGGTCATTTTCCCATTACCGTTTGTTTCGCGTTCTCTTGGGCTAAGAGGCGCATTGTTTGCTGATGCAGGTCAGTTATTGAATCCCGGTGATGGTGCAATAGCTGCTGTGCGTAACGTCGGTACTTTGACTGGATTAGCTGTAGACGAAAACCAGTTGGATTCAGACTCACTTCGTGCTTCCGTTGGCGCAAGTCTGCTGTGGGCTTCACCATTTGGGCCGCTTCGGGTCGACTACGCGGTTCCAATAGCCGAGGAAACGTTTGACGACATCCAGGAATTCAACTTCGGTGTAAGCACCGCGTTTTAGCAAAATTGATTGGGCCGGATCTCCGGCCCATATTCTTTTCAGGTTAAATGTTTATTGTACCCCAGACCCAATCTATTCAAGAAGCTGCTTCGGCGTGCGGCGCGGAACTTCATTTGAATGGAGCGTCAGCTTCGCTTGAACTCAGCGGTGCCGGTCCAATTGAATCCGCTCAAAATGGTGATTTGTCATTCATCGAGAATCCAAAATACCTGAAGTTTCTGAAGGATACGTCAGCCTCTGCAGTGCTTTGTCTCGATAAGTTTAGAGATCAGGTTCCGGTAGGTGTTGCAGCAATCGTCCATAGTAAACCTTATGAGGCATACGCACAGATTTTGGCGCTGCTATATCCTACCGCTATGCGTCCGCTACCGGTGACTGGAATTCCCGGAATATCCGACCAGGCAAGTATTCATCCTGACGCCAATATTGAAGAAGATGTTATGATAGAAGCTGGCGCTGTAGTGGGACCTAATGCTTCCATTGGTTCCGGCACTGTTCTTTTGCCCGGATCGGTTATTGGCCAAGAAGTGCAGATCGGCCGGAATTGCGCTATCGGTGCAAACGCAACCATAGTTCATGCTTTGCTTGGGGACAATGTGATCATACACAATGGTGTTCAAATTGGCCAGGATGGCTTTGGATTTGCCATGGGGCCCGGCGGCCACAAAAAGATCCCGCAGATTGGTCGCGTTATAATTCAAGATCACGTGGAAATTGGCGCCAACTCCACAGTAGACAGGGGGGCAAACCGAGACACAGTGATTGGTGAAGGCACAAAAATCGACAATCTGGTGCAAATAGGTCATAACGCAACCATTGGAAGAAATTGCGTCATTGTTGGGCTGGCTGGCATTTCCGGGAGTGCAACTTTGGGAGATTTTGTTGTTGTAGCAGGGCAGGCGGGTATTGTCGGCCATACGACGATCGGGCACGGTGCACAGGTTGGCGGAGGCTCTGGTGTGCATGGTGATGTCGCTCCGGGAGAACGCGTCATGGGCTATCCCGCAATAAAGGCGTCAACCTGGATGAGACAGGCAGCTAAGATTATGCTTGCTGACAAAAAAGACAGAAAAAAAGGGAAGGGCAACAATGACTAGCTCAATCGGCACAATTGAAATCAAGGAATTGTTCTCCCTTCTACCGCATCGCTATCCTTTTTTGCTGATCGACAAAATTATCGACGTTGAAGCTGATGAGAGGGCTGTCGGAATAAAGAATGTAACATTCAACGAGCCGCACTTTGGCGGGCATTTTCCGGACGATCCAATCATGCCTGGGGTTTTGATCGTAGAGGCCATGGCACAAACCGCTGGAGCTATTTGCGCAAAAGAACATTCAAAAGGAAAGCGCAAGCTCGTCTATTTCATGACGATTGACGATGCAAAATTCAGAAAACCTGTTGTACCCGGCGATCAGCTGGAGCTTCGTGTGGTGAAGCAAAAGCAGCGTGGCAGTATTTTCAAATATGAATGTGAAGCTTGGGTGGGAGGCGAAAAGGCAGCCGAGGCGAAAATCGGCGCCATGATGGTTGATCCGGAAGACAGATAATATGGCAAATAATATCCATCCATCTGCTGTCGTTGAAGACGGTGCAATCATAGGCGAAGGATCAACCATTGGTCCGTTTTGTCACATTGGACCCAATGCCGTAATTGGTGAAGGTGCCGACTTCAAATCGCACGTTGCTGTTTATGGGCACACCACTATCGGAGCGCGCGCTCGAATTTTTCCGTTCGCTTCCATTGGACACGAACCTCAAGACTTAAAACACAAGGGCGAAAAAACCACGTTGACGATCGGAGATGATTGTTTGATCCGAGAAGGCGTGACGATGAATCCGGGCACAGCTGCCGACAACAGCAACACCACAGTCGGCAACAATTGTACATTTCTAGCGAATTCACATGTTGCTCACGATTGTCAACTCGGAAACAACATCATCTTCTCCAATGGTGTGTTGATCGGCGGCCATTGCAAAATTGGCAATAACGTCATTATTGGCGGCGGGGCTGCAGTTCATCAATTCTGTCGGATTGGAGACAACGCATTCATTGGTGGATTGGCCGGTCTCGAGAATGATCTGATTCCCTTTGGTATAGCCCTTGGAAACCGGGCTTATTTGGGCGGGTTGAATTTGATCGGTATGAAGAGAGCTGGCATTGAACGCGACAGCATTCACACAACACGGGCAGCATTCAAAAACATTTTCTCAGGTGAAGAAGCTGTGCAGGATGCGGTGAAAAGCCTTCCTGCGGATCAACAGGCAGACGCGGTTGTGTCAAAAATAGTCGAATTTATCAAAGCGTCCGCCGATCGCTCTCTTTGCACCCCCAAATAGCCTGTTTGTATCATGGTAGAGGATACTGCTATAGGCCGCGTTGCAATCTTTACCGGAAAAGGAAGTCTTCCGCGGGAGATCGCAGGAAGTCTACAGAGGCATCACAAAGAGCCGTTTCTTGTAGGCATCAAAACCGAACATGAATCCTGGATCAAAGGCTATGATCATGTGTTGTTGCATTGGGGGCAATTTGGGCGCTTTTTCAAAGCTTTGCGACAAGCAAAAGTCACGCATATCCTGTTCGCTGGTGGATTGACCCGTCCTACCATCAACTTCCTTAGGATGGATTTTGGTGCTTTGCCATTTATCGCCAAAGTGCTGACCTTGATGTTGGGTGGTGACAACACACTTCTTTCTGGACTAATCAAAGTAATTGAAAGCAATGGAATCAAGGTATTGGGTGCACACGAAGTCATGCCAGAATTATTGGCAAATACCGGTGTAATTGCAGGCAAAAAGCCCGGCAAGAAATCGATGCGAAACATTGAGCAGGCAGTGGATGCCTGCAGAAAACTGGGTGAGCTGGATATCGGACAGGGTGCGGTCGCTGTGGGTGGCAGGGTGGTTGCTCTGGAAGGTATTGAGGGCACAGACGAAATGTTGCGTCGTATCGCAGATCTTCGCAAGTCAGGTAGATTGGTTGAGAGTGGACGTTTTGGGGTTTTGGCAAAAACAATGAAGCCGCAACAGGACATGCGGGCAGATTTGCCGGCGATCGGCCCTGACACAATAGAAAATGCACACAAGGCAGGTTTGGCGGGAATCGCTGTTGAAGCAGATCATTCCCTAATTCTTGAGCGGGAGAAAACGCTGGAGCTGGCGCGAAAACACAACATCTTCATCTTTGGTGTAGAGAAAACCGGGGGTATCTGATCCTGAGCGATATCCAAAAATCACTTAAAGTGTACTTCGTAGTTGGCGAAGAGTCCGGTGACGCGCTTGGTGCGGCGTTGATCGATACATTCCGGGAAATGGGACATTCGATTGAGCCCGTTGGAATGGCTGGGCATAGGATGCAGGAAAGAGGCGTTGAATCACTTTTCGACATCTCAGACATTTCGGTCATGGGAATATCGGGCGTTGCAGCACAACTCCCTAAGCTTTTCAACAGGATCAAAAAAACGTCCAATGACGTCATATCGCAAAAGCCGGATGTTCTGGTTTTAATCGATAGCCCGGAATTTTCCTATCGTGTTGCAAAGCGTGTTAGAGAAGCAGCGCCTTCCGTCAAAATTGTAAAATATGTTGCTCCGTCAGTATGGGCCTGGAGACCTGGTAGAGCTTCCAAAATCAGGCCGTATATTGACCATGTGCTCGCGGTCTTGCCTTTTGAGCCGGACATCATGAGAGAATTGGGTGGCCCTGAAACAACTTTTGTCGGCCATCCACTTGCTTCTGAAGCTCCTGAAATTGATAGAAAAACCCGGGAAGTTGAGAGAAAGGTTCCGAACCTAGTGGTTTTGCCTGGATCGAGAAAAAGCGAGACGAAACGTCTGCTGCCGTTCATTACTGAAACTCTTGATGTTTTAAAGGCCCGTGGCAATGAATTCTCAATCCAGTTGCCAGCAGTTGGCAAACTGGAAACTGACATTCGCGAAGCTACAAAAAATTGGCCCTTTCCTACGGAAATCTTGTTGGGAGATGATGCGCGAAAGAAAGCGTTTAAGGAAGGGGATCTGGCACTTTCGGCCTCTGGAACTGTGACGCTCGAACTTGCACTATACAAGCTTCCGATGATTTCAATTTACAAGCTTGACGGATTGGCGATGCGCATCAGGCATTTGCTGACTGGATGGTCCGCGTCTTTACCTAATCTGATCGCAGATTATCCAATCGTACCGGAACGCTTCAATGAATATGCGCATCCACAATATGTTGCTCGTATGATTGAACGACTGATATTGAATGAGCATGAACGCGAAGCTCAACTGGATGGATTTGAAATCGTCGCCGAACGCCTCGCACAGGATACGCCAAGTGTACGACTGGCAGCTGAAAAGATTATTGAAATCGTTCAAAAATAAAGGCTGCCCGGTTTCCCGTAGCAGCCTTAGAATTAAAATTTAATGGTCACTTGTTGGTATCAGCGCTTGTCAAGCGGCACGTAATCGCGGCTTGTTGAACCCTGATACAGTTGACGCGGACGACCGATTTTCTGCTTTGGATCTTCGATCATCTCTTTCCATTGTGACAACCAGCCAACAGTTCGTGCGAGCGCGAATAGAACAGTGAACATGTTGGTCGGGAAACCGAGCGCACGAAGCGTGATACCAGAATAGAAATCAATGTTTGGATACAATTTCTTCTCGACGAAATATTCATCGGTGAGAGCAATGCGCTCCAACTCCATGGCTACTTCAAGGGTTGGATCGTCTTTGATGCCAAGTTCATTCAGAACTTCATGAGTCGTGGTCTGCATGATACGTGCGCGCGGGTCATAATTTTTGTAGACGCGGTGACCAAAGCCCATCAAACGGAACGGGTCATTCTTGTCTTTCGCGCGTTTCACGTATTCCGGAATGCGGTCGACGGTTCCGATCTCCTGAAGCATGTTCAGTGCTGCTTCGTTAGCACCACCATGCGCAGGTCCCCAAAGACACGCAATGCCTGCAGCGATACAAGCAAACGGATTTGCACCTGAAGATCCAGCCAGACGGACGGTAGACGTTGAGGCGTTTTGCTCGTGATCTGCATGCAGAATGAAGATGCGGTCCATCGCTTTGGCAAGGATCGGATTAATCTCATACTCCTCGCACGGCACAGCGAAACACATGTGCAAGAAATTTGATGCATAGTCGAGGTCGTTGCGTGGATACACAAATGGCTGACCGATATGATATTTGTATGCCATGGCCGCAATGGTTGGCATTTTCGAAATCATGCGAATGGTAGCCAAATAGCGTTGCTTCTCATCCGAAATATCCGTGGAATCATGATAAAACGCAGAGAGGGCCCCAACGACACCGCACATGATGGCCATTGGATGTGCGTCGCGACGGAAGCCGGTGAAAAACCGGTTCATTTGCTCGTGCACCATGGTATGGCGGGTTATGGATGTGTTGAATACTTCGCGCTGTTCTTTGTTCGGCAGTTCACCGTGAAGAAGAAGGTAGCACGTCTCCAGGAAATCACCGTCTTGAGCCAGTTGTTCGATTGGATAGCCCCTGTGAAGAAGAGTGCCCTGGCCACCGTCAATATAGGTAATGTCACTATCGCAGGACGCAGTAGAGGTAAAACCCGGATCATAGGTGAAACAACCGGTTTCTTTGTAAAGAGCAGTGATATCAATGACGTCTGGACCAACGCTCGCCTGATAAACCGGGAATTCCCAACTATTGTCTCCGATGCTCAAGGTTGCCTTGTCATTTGCCATATCAATATCCTTTCTTGGAGCGCTGCTAACCCAAGCGGGTTGCGCCATCCTTCTTATCAAAGCCGGACTGGGAGTTTCCTGCCGCAATAGGGGGATTGGCACGCGTTTGCGCCCGATGCCTTCATTCCTGCATTTAGCTATATGATTTCACTACATGACACAAGTGAGACAAAGGTCAAAGCCGGTCACTCAACCGTTTAAGTGACTCTTCTTTTCCGAATATTTGCAAAACATCAAATGCACCGGGAGATGTGGCTTTGCCGGTCAAAGCTGCACGGATGGGTTGGGCAACCTTGCCAAGCTTCAGATCGTTTTGTTCGCAAAAACTCTTGAGCGCCGATGAGATGCCATCGTGATCCCATTGCACGATCGCCTCAAGCGCAGGGCGAACTTTTGAAAGCACTTCAACATTCTCACCCGTGGTTAGCGACATTGCTTTCTCATCCATTGCCAAAGGACGCTCTGCCAACACAAAGCCCATGCCATCAATCAGATCAGTAAGTGTCTTTGCGCGTTCAGCAAGCGCAGGCATTGCCGCAATCAGCCATTGAGTGTTCTCCTCATTGATTTTGGCAGCCATGTCCGTTCCGCCTTCGATTTCCGGCAACAGTGCCATCGCGCGTTCCAGTAACTCTTCTGGGTCAAGAGCCCGCATATAATGTGCGTTGATTGCCTCAAGTTTTGCGAAATCAAATCTCGCAGCAGATTTGTTCATGCCCTCAAAACCGAACCAGTCTATCATTTGTTCGATTGACATGATCTCTTCATCGCCATGTGACCAGCCCAGTCTCACGAGATAATTTCGCAGCGCCTCAGGAAGATAGCCCATGGCGCGATAGGCTTCTGCGCCAATAGCACCATGCCGTTTGGACAGTTTGGCACCGTCTTCTCCATGAATTAGAGGTATGTGGGCCATAACCGGCAGATCCCAACCAAGCGCGTTGAAGATGAGCGACTGCTTTGCGGCGTTGGTCAGATGATCATCACCGCGGATAATATGTGTAACACCCATGTCATGGTCGTCCACGACAACTGCAAGCATGTAAGTCGGTGTGCCATCCGATCGCAGTAGCACAAAATCATCGAGGTCGGCGTTTGGAAACCGAACCTCACCTTGAACCTGATCTTCTATG
>JASJDO010000104.1 GCA_030065115.1 Rhizobiaceae bacterium
GCGCGAGCCATTTGCCTTTCTGACCGGAAGGGAGAGATGAATGAGACGAGCGTGATCAAACCGGCATCCACCATCAGCTTTGAAACTTCGGTTATCCTTCGAATATTTTCCACCCGATCGGCATCAGTGAACCCGAGATCCTTGTTCAATCCGTGCCGAACGTTATCGCCATCAAGCAGATATGTGTGCTTGCCTAATGCGGTCAACTTCTTCTCGAGCAAGTTGCCAATTGTGGACTTTCCGGATCCAGAAAGCCCAGTGAACCACAAAACTGCGGGTTTCTGGGCTTTCATCTGCGAACGTGTTTCTTTGGAAACATCAGTCGCTTGCCAGTGAATATTGGAGGAGCGGCGAAGCGCGAAACGAAGCATTCCCATGCCCACGGTCGCGTTTGAAAGCCTGTCAATCAGGATAAAGCTTCCCATATCCTTGTTGTCTTCATAGGGATCGAAGACAATCTTCCGATCTACTGCGATATTGCACTCACCAATTTCATTCAGTTCAAGTTTAGTCGCCGGCAGTCGTTCTATTGTGTTCACGTTCACCTTGTATTTCGGGACCGTGATCGTTGCGCGTGCCGTTTGTGCGCCGGACTTCATGATATATGAACGTCCCGGTAGCATTGGATCTTCCGCCATCCAAAGAATGGTTGCTTCGAACTGATTGGCTACTTCAGCCGGTTGGTCACCGGCACAAATTACATCTCCGCGCGAAATATCAATTTCATCTGACAAACAAAGCGTGACCGATTGACCCGCAATCGCGGTATCAAGGTCTCCATCCATTGTCGAAATGGATTTCAATGTACTTTGCTTTGCGGATGGCATGACCTTCACAGGATCTCCGACACTTATTGAACCGGAGGAAATCTGTCCGCTAAATCCACGAAAATCCAGATTTGGCCGATTCACCCATTGAACTGGCAATCGAAACGGTTTGGCAATATCGACTTCCTGGACTTTCACATTCTCCAGATGCGCCAGCAACGTCTCTCCTTTGAACCATGGCATATTTTGGCTCGGCTCAATGATATTGTCACCCTTCAAAGCGGAGAGTGGCATCGCAACCATGTTAAAAGGAATCTTGCCATTTTCTCGTAGGTTCTTTGCAAAATCATTGTAGTCAGACACAATCTGGTCAAATACTGCCTGATCGTAGGCCATCAGATCCATTTTGTTGACAGCCAGAACCACATTGCGAATGCCCAAGACGGACGCGATGAAAGAGTGGCGCTTGGTTTGCGTAAGAATGCCTTTGCGGGCGTCAACAAGAATGATGGCAAGATCGGCAGTCGACGCGCCTGTTGCCATGTTGCGCGTGTATTGTTCATGGCCTGGTGTATCTGCCACGATGAATTTCCGTTTGTCGGTCGAGAAATACCGATAGGCAACATCAATGGTGATGCCCTGCTCTCTTTCAGATGCCAAACCATCAACCAGCAAGGCGAAGTCAATTTCTTCTCCCTGTGTGCCAACCCTTTTTGAATCTGTTTCAAGCGCTGCCAGTTGATCCTCGAAGATCATCTTTGATTCAAACAGCATTCTGCCGATCAAAGTGGATTTGCCATCATCCACACTTCCGCAAGTGATAAATCGTAGCAGTGACTTTTCCTCATGCGACTTGAGATAGGCTTCAATGTCGGTCTCGATGAGGTCAGACTGATGCGCCATCAGAAATACCCCTCCTGCTTCTTTTTCTCCATCGAGGCGGACTGATCATGATCAATCATGCGGCCCTGGCGTTCGGAGCTGGTCGTTAGAAGCATTTCCTGAATTATGTCTGGGAGCGTTTTTGCACCGCTTTCGATTGCACCGGTGAGAGGATAACAACCAAGGGTTCGGAAACGAACCATCTTCATTTTTGGAGTTTCTCCATCCTCCAGCGGCATTCGATCATCGTCCACCATGATCAGGGTACCGTCACGTTTAACCACTGGCCGTTCTGCAGCAAAATAAAGTGGAACAAGATCAATTTTCTCAAGATGAATATACTGCCAGACATCTAGCTCGGTCCAATTTGATATTGGGAATACGCGAATGGATTCGTCCGGCGCTTTACGTGTGTTGTATAGCTTCCAGAGCTCTGGTCTCTGATTTTTCGGATCCCATCTATGATCTGATGTTCTGAAAGAAAAAATACGCTCCTTGGCTCGTGACTTTTCCTCATCACGACGAGCACCGCCGAATGCGACATCAAACTTGTATTTGTTCAAAGCCTGTTTCAACGCTTCCGTTTTCATGATGTCTGTATGTTTCGCGGAGCCGACCGAGAAAGGATTAACGCCTTGCGCGATCCCTTCTTCATTCTTGTGAACAATCAAATCAACGCCCAGGCGTTCCGGCAATGCGTCCCGGAACTCAATCATCGCCCGGAATTTCCAGGTCGTATCCACGTGCAACAACGGAAATGGCAATTTGGAGGGATGAAACGCCTTCATTGCAAGGTGCAGCATAACTGCACTGTCTTTGCCGATGGAGTAAAGCATCACCGGGTTTTCTGCTTCCGCAGCCACCTCCCGCATAATGTGAATGCTTTCCGCTTCCAGTTTCTGGAGATGGGTCAATCGGTTGATCAAGAATGAAACCCTTTAAAAACTTACCTTAAGTCAATTTACGTTCTATAGACAATTTTTTCTTCTGTCGAATTTTCCAATTATGAAATTTTTTGCTCTTCACATAAATTTTTGGCGCCTAAAACACTGGTGGGTCTGGAGGGACTTGAACCCCCAACCAAGCGGTTATGAGCCGCTGGCTCTAACCAATTGAGCTACAGACCCGGCACGCGTTGAATATCCTGTTTGTCCCGGGCCTACAAGTATGAATTCAACAATCATAAACCAATTTAATGAAGGTCATTTCAACATCACAATTCGTGTATAACTATGTATGAATTTTACTTCCTTGGAGAATTTTAATGCGCTTTGTAAGTTCAATGGCTGTTGTTCTTAGCCTACCGCTTTTCGTGTTGTCGAATATCGCATTTGCAGAAGAACAAATCCAACCGACCATATCGGTAAACGGTGTTGGAGTTGTGAGCGCTTCGCCTGACATCGCAATCGTCAATGTTGGGGTTATGCGTGAAGAAAAGACCGCACGTGAAGCGCTGAATGCAAACAATGCAGCGATGGCTCGTGTTCTGAATGAATTAACATCAATCGGTATTGAGGCGCGTGACCTGCAGACCTCCAACTTCAACATTCAGCCAAAATATGTCTATCCAAAACGCAAGGCTAATGGTGAGCAGCCCGCTCCAGAAATTGTTGGATACTTTGTAAGCAACAACCTGACCATCAGGATTCGCGATCTCGAGCAAACCGGCACAATTTTGGACAAAATCGTTACTTTGGGTGTGAATAGCGGTGGCGGGATCCGTTTTACCAATGAAGACACAGAAACATTGCTCACCCAGGCGCGTGAAAGTGCCGTCAAGAACGCAATTGCCAAGGCCCAGACTTTGACATCAACAGCATCTGTCGGCTTGGGGAAAATACTATCTATCAATGAGAGCAGCAACACTCCCAGACCGGTTGCCATCCATCAGGCGAGGAGCCTGGCTGTACAAGAAGACGCCGGTTCCGTTCCGATTGCCGGCGGTGAAAACGAGTATCGAGTCAATGTGTCAATTACCTGGGAAATCGAACAATAAAAAGCCTCCCTCCCACTCTCCGGAGAGAGCGGGAGGACGTTTGAGCCCGCGGCGGCTGGGGGTTAATGCGGACCCAAAGTTGGTCTGACCTTTAGTAGAGGCCACGTGTCCCGATCACCTTGCAGCGATGACTATTGCGTTTGAAAACTACTTTCGCGTGATGGCCACGGTTGTATCCGGCCACAACAATCTTCCGCTTGTTGATTCTGGCAATGTGAGGTTGATTGAGGCCAATGTTCCAAGCCTTGCGCAGTGCGCGGCGCGGTGCACAATGTCCACGATGACTAATGTGGTTTCTGGAACGATAGTTGTGCTTGCGGTGCTTGTAGTGGCGATGGCCACGTGGGTAATAAGGATTGTAGCGTTGGCCGCCACCGTAATAAATGCCGCCATGCCCACCGCCAATATAAATACCGAAATTTTTTGACGAACCTGCGGAAGCGGGTGAAGCGAGGGTTATGGATGCCGCTGCCAATGCAAAGGCGGCAAATATGGATTTTGCTGAATTTTTGAACATATCTCTTCTCCTTCGACTGGCGGTTAGTACGCTTTGATAGTTTGCCAGCGTTGAGAAGACATTAGATCGGTTAGGCTGAACTGCTCTGTAACAGCTTGTTCAGCCAGCGTTTATGTAAAAATTCTTTCTTTTCAATAGCTTGAAATTTTATCCCGTTATCTTGGAATAAAGTTCTGCTGGAATCTGAATTCCGTTTTTTGCAATACCGTCACGTTTGGCTCGTCGTCCATCGCCGGGCAGACGTGCTCCTTCCTGCTCAAGCATCTTCGCAAAAAGTCCTTCTGATGAGGCAAGTCCATGAGCGGGGTCCAGTGCCAAGATAAACTCACCACCACGTGGAGGCCCGCCATCATTATTATCCTGAGCAGCAGCTTCGAAGCTTAGCTGTTCACCAATCAGAGATGCCGCGAGTAACTCCACCATCATCGCAATGGAGGCTCCTTTGTATCCGCCGAAAGGCAGCAGCGCACCTTTTAGGACCTTTTCCGGATCATTGGTTGGGTTGCCGTCTGAATCTATACCAGCACCATCTGGCAGCGCATGACCTTCACGGGCAGCAATCATCACTTCGCCACGCGCCATAACACTGCTGGCCTGATCGAATGTGCATGGCTCGCCGCCCTTTCGGGGCCATGAGAATGCAACCGGATTTGTGCCATAAAGTGGATCTTTGCCACCTGCAGGCGGAAGTGCCGGCTTGAATGCGGTACAAGCAAGTGCCACGACGCCTTCATTTGCCAACATCTCCACCTCCTGCCAAAGCGCAGCAAAGTGAAAGGTGTTCGTCAAAGCCGCCATTGCAACGCCCTGAGATTTTGCAAGTTCAGCAAGGGGTTTTGCGAGCGTGCGGTGCGCCAAAGGCGCATAACCACCATCGCCATCCACTGCGAGAAGAGACGGTTTGGGAGTGGCCAGTTTCGGTGATGCTCTGCCGTTCACTTTGCCACTGGCCAATGAGGCGAGATATCCAGGCATTCTGAACAAGCCATGAGAATGAGTCCCATGCTGCTCGGCCTGATAGATGCACTCGGCGACCGCCCCAGCATTTTCCTGATTGCACCCAGTGCGCATTAAAGCCTGCTCTGCAAGGGGTTTCACTTCTTCAAGGTTCAGATGAATTTTGCCGCTATCAAGTTCTTTCACATCTCTCTCCTGGCTTTGAATTCTGCCCAGCGCATGAACGCATTTGCACCAATGGTGTCAAGTGGTGCTGGCGGGAGCTTCGTTGGCACACCTTGTTCGAGCATGTCCCGCACAAGTTCGGTTTCTCCTTCACATGCAAATTCCGCAGCAGCAATCCCTGCCAGTGTCCCTTTGGTTGTTCCCAGTCCATTCTGGCAACATGCAGCATAAAGCCCCTCCTCCAGCTGGCCGAATGCAGGAGCAGAATTTCTGCTCAAACACAGACGTCCAGACCAAACATGTTCCTGCTCTACATGATCCAATTCAGGATAGCGTTTTGAAAAAGCAGCTTGATGGTGTTTTGCAATCGAATTCAGGTGATTATCAGAGATCGATAGGGATGGCACATAACTCATCCGGTTGCGTGTAATGATCCGCGTACCACCATAACCACTGAATTTTCTCAAAGTCGTTGCCGCAGGATCCGATGGGGTAATCCCCCATTTTTTCTCACCCGTTGCAGCGTCTTCGTGTTCACTCAATGCCCGCGTCATGGATGCATACAACATCACATGAAATACCTGCCGCTTGAAGTGGCCAAAACTCTCAATATGTCCGTTCGTTGCGATGATTACCTTCCTCGCCAACACACTACCGGCATTGGTTTTTGCCAGCCAATTGCCATTGGCACGTTCCAATCGCGTTACTGGAGAATTTTCAAAAAGAGAGATCCTGTTCGACATTCCATGCGCGAGGCCTCTGACAAAACCTGCTGGTTGGATAAGGACAGTTCCCGGTGTAAAAAGGCCTGACTTGTAAAATCGAGATCCGGTAAGGGCGCGCATCTCATCTGCACCCAGTATCCTGTATGATTCACCCAATTCATCAAGATGCCGGGCATATTCGATATTGTGATTGTGGGCCTTTTCAGCTGCTGCGCCATTGTACTTCCCGCATTCATCAAAAACCTCTGGGGAAAGCTTGTATTCAGCACACGCTTCACACGAGAACGCGATTGCTTTTCGATTGAGCGCTATCTGTCTGCGATCGTTTTCGAGTGTGGTTGCATAATCCGCAGAAGAAAGTTCATGTGGGAGATCAATCATGAAGCCTGAATTTCGTCCTGCTGCTCCCTCACCAACCCTCAGCGCATCCAGAACCACAATACGAGCGTTCGTATCCAGTTGAGTGAGACGCCTGGCGGCAGCAAGACCGGCGAACCCAGCACCAATGATCAGATAGTCAGCAACGATATCAGAAGCCAGCGAAACGGCAGGAGCAGCAGGTTCCAGCAATTCGTTCCAGGCGGCTGACCCGGTTTCGACCGGGAGACGTCTAATCTGCATCAGACGTCAAGTCTCGAAAGAACCAGGTGTTTAGTCAATGCTTTCGTCCGGTGCATTGTCTGACAAATCGATCCAGATTGTCTTCAACTCAGTATATTGATCATGAGCATGGATACCATTGTCACGTCCACCAAAGCCTGATTGTTTGTAGCCGCCAAACGGAGTGGAAATATCCCCCTCCCCGTAGCAATTCACAGACACTGTACCTGCCTTTATTTCCCGTGCAGCGCGAAGCGCCTTCTTTGTGTTGGACGTAAACACACTTGCAGCCAAACCATACTCGGTATTGTTTGCCTCGGTGATTGCCTCGTCAAAAGAACTCACGGTGATCACTGAAAGTACCGGGCCGAAAATCTCATCTTTGGCCAGTTTGTCGCCGGATTTCACATTGTCATGGATGGTAGGTTCAACAAAATTGCCTTCCGCTTTGCCACCAACAATTGTTTCCACACCTTTCCCCCCCTTGAGATATTTAGAAACCTTCTTGTAGTGATCCTTGTCGACCAAAGCACCAAGTTGGTTGACAGGATCAAGCGGATCGCCCGTGCGCCAATATTTTGTACGCAACAAAATGCGTTCCATCATCGCATCTTTGATATCCTCATGAACAATCAGGCGCGAATTGGCAGAGCAGTTCTCGCCCATATTCCAGAACGCTGCATTGACGATGTGCCCGGCAACAAGATCGAGATCTTCTGCATCTTCAAGGACAACGGCAGGATTTTTACCACCGCATTCCAGCACAACTTTCTTGAGATTGGATTCAGCTGAATATTTCAGGAAAAGACGCCCTGTTTCTGTCGATCCCGTGAAGCTAACCATATCTATATCCATATGACGGCCTAGCGGTTCACCGACATCCGGTCCCAGCCCCGGCAGCACCTGCAATACACCACGTGGCAAGCCCGCTTCGCTTGCCAACTCTGCAAGACGCAGCGCCGTCATCGAGGTTTGTTCCGCCGGTTTCACAATTACTGAATTGCCCGCAGCAAGAGCCGGCCCGATTTTCCATGCCATCATCAACAATGGAAAATTCCACGGTAAAACAGCAGCAACCACACCAATCGGTTCGCGCACAATCATTGCGATATGGTCATCACTTTGAGGTGCGACCTGATCATAGATCTTATCGATCGCCTCCGCATGCCATTTAATGCAATGGATCGTTTCAGGAATGTCTATTTGTTCACAGTCGGCAATCGGTTTGCCGCTATCGACACTTTCCATCACTGCCAATTCGCGGCGGTTGCGCGTGATCAGTTTACACAGTCGGATCATCACGTCTTTGCGGTCAGCCGGGTGCATCTTAGACCAATGTCCCTGATCAAAGGCTTCGCGAGCTTTCTTTACAGCCAGATCCACATCTTTGCCATTCGCTCCCGAAATCTGAGCAATAGGCTTGTTGCTTGCCGGATTAACCGTTGGAAACTTCTTGCCACCACCCGCGCGAAACTTACCGTCAATGAAAGGTGCTGCCGGATAAATCAGATCTGCGGCGATGGCACCATATTCCTCGCGAGTCAAAAGCTCATCGCTCATTTTGCATCTCCGTTTTCTATCTGTTCAATGGTTGTATTCATTACCCGGATCACCTGTTCCAGGGCGCGCTTGTCATCTTTGTTTAAAGGTTGCAGGGGCTTGCGCGGCGGGCCGGCGGGAATACCCCGCATTGTGATCCCGTGCTTGATACATTGTACAAATTTGCCGCCTTGTTCGAGCACACTCATCAAAGGAAGCATGGCAGACATGATTGCCCTGCCTTTTGTGAAGTCGCCTTCAAGCGCACAGGCTTTGTAAAGTGCTATATGCGCTTCTGGTGCAAAGTTTGACCCTGCGCAAACCCATGAACGCGCGCCCCAGGCAAAGAACTCCAATGCCTGATCATCCATACCGCATGACAGTTGAATGTGGGGATAGTCCCGGGCAAGGGTGTGAACACGGTTAATATCGCCAGAACTCTCTTTGATTGCGCAAAAGTTTGGACTTTTGCCAAGTCGATCCAAGGTTTCTTCATCCATATTGACCGACATGCGACCCGGGTAGTTGTAAAGCATGACGGGCAAATCTGCCGCCTTGTCGATTGCCAATCCGTGGAGCGCGATCTCCCGTGATGTCGGGTACGCATAGGGCGGTGTTGTGACCAGAATTGCGTCTGCACCTATTGCTTTGGCGGTTTCCGCATAAATTATCGAATCTTCTGTACGGATTGCGCCGGTTCCAATAATCAACGGAAGACGACCCTTGTTCACTTCCTTCGCGAACTTCATGAGTTCAATACGCTCCTCCATCGATTGAGCATAATATTCACCCGTTGTTCCCGCGATGATGAGACCATGAACACCCGATGAAATGAGATGCTCAATAACTTCGGAAAACCGTCTTTTGTTGATCGAATGGTCATCATTATGGGGGGTAACGACAGGCGTGTATATTCCCTCAAACTGCATTGATTTTACTCCTACCCTGCCTGTTCCAGATCAAAATCAAGTGGATCAGGTCTGGAAAACTTCTCAATCCGGTTCCGCGACAATTCCCAATGCTCAAGCGTCAGTTTGACCATGGCTTCCGCATCATTGTTTTCAATTGCAACAATCATTGCATCGTGTTGATCGCACGCATCCCAGACGAGCAGACGCTCCTTGGAATTGACCGGCTTATAGAATTTTTGGCTCATACGCGTGTGATCGATCAACAGTCTGCGAAGGCTCGGAGCCAGATAGACACTGCCCGCCATCTCACCAATGATTTCGTGAAATCGATGATTGTAAATCGCCATTTCGCGGGTTTCACCACCTTCACACACTTTTCGAAATCTGTATTGTACTTCTCTCAATTCAGCCAGCTGCGCCGAGGTAGCATTTTCGGCTGCCAATCTCCCAACCGCAGAATAAATCATTGGTGCGGTCTGAAAGAAACTTCTCATACTATCAAGATCCATCGAAGATACTTTTGCACCACGGTTTCTAAGGAGCGCGAGATAACCATCGCCGGCAAGGGACTGGTAGACTTCTCGTAAGGGTGTTCGCGACAATCCGAATTCTTCTGAAAGTGCAGCTTCATCCAGCATGGATCCAGGCGCAATCTCCAGTGTGAGAATGCGCCTCACCAATTCTGCTCTGCAATCTTCTTTCTTCGCCGGTATCATGATCGCTTATTCAATACATATTGTATACAAAGTCAATCCAATAAACACAGCTGGGTTTTTACCGTCTGGAGTGGTCACTTCACGACCAACTCTCGAGGCGTATTGCACAAGCATTCAGATCCAGACTCAGTAATCAGAATTGGCTCTGTTATTTCCAATCCACCATCGTCAAGCCAGAGTGCAGGCATAAAATGGAATGTCATGCCGGGTTTGAGAACGGACTTGTCACCCCGTCGAAAAGACATGGTCCGCTCTCCCCAATCCGGAGGGTAGGAGACCCCGATTGCGTAGCCTGTGCGACTGTCCTTTCTGAAACCATGTTTTTCCAATGTATCGAAGAAGGCAATCGCGATATCTTCACAGAAATTTCCAGGCTTTGCCTTTTCGAGACCAGCATCAACTGCTTCCAAGACAGCCTTTTCCGCTTCAAGGTATTTTTTCGGCACATCGCCAAGAAACAGCGTTCTGGATTGTGGGCATTGATATCGTCGGTGAGCGCCCGCGATCTCGAAGAAAGTACTCTCACCTTGCTTTAGAGGTTGATCATCCCAGGTTAAATGCGGTGCAGTTGCATCCATTCCGGAAGGTGCCATGGGCACGATGGCTGGATAGTCACCCCAGTGCCCATCTGCGCCTTTGATCGAAGTTCTGTAAATCTCCGCAACCAGATCATTCTTTCTCATTCCAGGTTCTGCCAGCTCTACTATGCGGGCGTGCATCGCTTCCACAATCCGGGCAGCGCGGCGCATGTACTCAATTTCCGTCTCGCTTTTGATTGCACGTTGCCAGTTTACAAGACCCGTTGCGTCCCTGAAAAATGCATTCGGCAATTCCACCTTCAACGTTTCCCAAGCTGACGCTGAGAAGTAATAGTTATCCATCTCCACACCGGTCCTTAATCTGTCCCAACCACGATCTTTCAGAACTTCAGCCAAGGTTTGCATCGGATGGCACTCTGATGATTGAACATAGTGATCCGGATAGCCAACGATGTTGTCATGATCCATGTATACAGTAAGCTTTGCGCCAAGGGCATCCATTCCCCTGCCCCACCATATCGGTTCATCCTGCAACGTGACGATCACCGCCTGATGGGTGTAGAATGACCAGCCGTCATAACCGGTAAGCCAGTTCATGTTAGACGGGTCACTGACGATCAACAGTTCTATTTCTGCATCAACCATCGTATCGCGTGTGCGTTTAAGACGCTGCAAGAATTCCGCTTTGGTGAAGTTAGGTTGGGGCATGACATCCTGTAACGATTTGAGGGACTGTGCCCAGAGTAAAACCCAGCAAACGACGATCCGCAATCCCGTCAATCTTTTAACCTGACTGCGAGCTTGGCACCCTAATTGCATGGTTCATTGCGAGTTAGTGCGACCGATCTTTGGTTTTGTCAGGAAGTAAAGCAAAAATGGGTATCCACGAAGGAGCAATCATCAGATTCAGCCAGCACTCCAATCTGTTGCATCTTAAGCATCAGGAGGGATGGCAAGGCACCATGAAGCGTCTAATTGACAAAACGTTTGCCGTTGCAGGGCTAGTCTTGTTATCGCCGGTTCTAGTGGGCGCAGCAATTGCGATCAAATTGGAAAGCAACGGCCCAATCCTTTTCAAACAATCCAGACATGGAAAAGGAAACAAGGTTTTCGAAATATGGAAATTCCGCACTATGCGAGTGATGGAAACCGGTCGTGACTTTGTTCAGGCAAAAGAAGAAGACCCAAGGGTTACTCGCGTTGGACAATTTTTACGTCGCACCAGTATCGATGAACTGCCACAACTCATAAACGTCCTGAAAGGCGAAATGTCTTTGGTCGGACCACGGCCTCATCCGACAGCACTGAACGACCAATTTGCGGCAGCCATACAGGATTATTGGAACCGTCATGCGGTCACGCCCGGTTTGACC
>JASJDO010000105.1 GCA_030065115.1 Rhizobiaceae bacterium
TACTCCTCAAATATCGGCACAGCAAAAATGGCGGATGTTGTGGGCATCAAAGGCCATCGTGAATTCCTGCACCGAATTGGCCTTTTGAGCAGAATGCCGTTTGAATTGCCCGAAGTGGCACATCCGGTTGAGCCGAAAAAGTGGCGCAAGATCAATTCTGTAACAATTTCGTATGGTCACGGTGCGCAAACCACACCGTTGCAAACGGCTGTTGCGGGCGCTGCGTTGGTGAATGGTGGCAAGCTGATTTCCCCAACCTTGTTTCCACGCTCGATCTCGCAAGCCAATCGTGACGCGGTTGCCGTCATTCATCCCAAAACAAGCAAGAACATGCGGGATCTTATGCGCCTGAATGTGGAGCGCGGTTCGGGCAAACGCGCTGAAGTGCCGGGCTTCCGAGTTGGTGGCAAAACTGGAACTGCTGAAAAGGTGGTCAACGGACGTTATTCGTCCAACAAACGTTTCAACGCTTTCTTGTCGGCCTTCCCGATTGATGATCCGCAATACGTGGTTCTGGCATTTGTTGATGAGCCAAAGCCCGAAGAAGGCAAATCCAGTGCTACCGCTGGTCTTAATGCTGCCCCGGTTGTTGGCAATATCATCCGTCGTTCTGCGCCCATATTGGGTGTAATGCCCAATTTTGAGGATGTGAATTTGCCGCAGCTTGTTTCGAACTAGGGTGCGATTTGTAACATTGGCAACGCCAAACTTGTTGGTGGCGGGGCAATTGGGTAATCAGAATTTGTGCATGAGTTGGTGATTCGGACAGGAAGCGCGAAATGAATCTAAAGAGCCTCATTGGATCTCACGTTGATCTGGATGATGCTTTGGCTTCAATCGAAGTTTCAAACCTTGCTTCCAATACGAATGATGTGTCCAGCGGATCTTTGTTTTTTGGTCTTCCGGGCGTCAATGTGGATGGCGCTAAATTTGCCTATGCAGCGGAAAAGGCCGGTGCGGTTGCCTGCGTAGTATCGGGATCTTCTGCGGTTCCGGAAACCGAAATTCCCGCCATTGCAACGGATGATCCAAGAGTTATTCTTGCCCATGCAAGCGCTGCGTTTTATCAGACGCAGCCGAAGACGATTGGAGCGGTCACTGGTACTGCCGGCAAAACTTCCGTAGCCACCTTTCTAAGGCAAATCTGGATGGCAGAGGGGCGTAGTGCTGCGAGCATCGGCACCACCGGTGTTGTGGCGCCTGGCCGCGATGACTATGGCAATCTGACCACACCCGATCCGATTTCGCTGCATCGATTGCTGGCTGAACTTGAAAATGATGGTGTCACACATGCCGCTATGGAAGCGTCCTCTCATGGGCTTGACCAACATCGATTGGATGGTGTCGAACTCAAGGTTGCGGGCTTTACCAATCTTGGGCATGACCACATGGATTATCATCCAACCATTGAGGACTATCTTGCAGCCAAGATGGTGCTATTCAAAGAACGTCTACCCAAAGGTGCGCCTGCAATAATTTTTTCGGATGATGCCTATTCGAATGCTGCAATCGAAGCTGCCAGGGAGGGCGGATGTGGGGTCTGTTCGGTTGGGCGGTTGGGCAATTTTATCGCTTTGAAGAAAGTTGAGCATCAACAACATAATCAGACTATCGAGCTGGAGCATGACGGGAAATTCTACCGTGTAGATTTCCCGTTAGCCGGGGATTTTCAGGTAGCGAATGGATTGGTCGCAGCCGGTATGGCGATTGCCTCAGGTTCCGACCCGGCAAAAGTATTTAGTGCATTGGAGAGCCTTGAAGGTGCTTCAGGCCGGCTGGAGTTGGTTGGTAAAACCACACAGGGATCACCAGCCTATGTGGATTATGCTCATAAGCCGGAAGCCCTTGAGAATGTGCTCGCCTCGGTGCGGCCTTTTACATCTGGTCGTATCGTTCTTGTGTTTGGATGTGGTGGTGATCGGGATCCGTCCAAACGTCCGATCATGGGAGAAATCGCATCGCGTCTTGCAGATGTGGTGATTGTAACAGACGACAATCCACGGACCGAAGACCCGGGCTCAATACGCGCGGAAATCATGCGTGCGTGTCCGGGTGCGATGGAAGTTTCTGACCGGGGAGAGGCCATTCATCAGGCCTGCGCACTCATGCAAGAAGGCGACTGCTTGATTGTAGCAGGAAAGGGGCATGAACCCGGGCAGATTGTGGGCGACACGGTTTTGCCATTCTCCGATCATGATGTTTTGCGAGCGGCTTTGGAAGAGGGTGCTGAATGAGTATGCTTTGGACAATTGACGAGTTCATGTCAGCGGTTGATGGCCGACCGGTTGGTGAAATGCCAGAGGATATCGGGGGAATTTCCATCGATACAAGAACTCTTGAAAAGGGTGATGCCTTTTTTGCGATCAAGGGTGATAACATGGACGGTCATGACTATCTTCCCAATGCAATGCGAGCAGGCGCAGCTTTGGCAGTCGTTGACGAGACCAAGCTTGTTTCACTTGGCAGCCTGAAGTTGCCATTGTTGGTGGTGAGTGATGTGCTTGATGCCATGCGTCGCTTGGGCGAAGTCGCTCGCATGCGGTCAAAAGCACAGATTATTGCAGTGACTGGCAGCGTGGGCAAAACATCAACCAAGGAAATGCTTCGCACGGTCCTTGGTGCCAGCGGAAAGGTGCACGCGTCTGCTGCGTCGTATAACAATCATTGGGGCGTGCCACTGACTTTGGCAAGGATGCCGCGTGATGCTCAATTCGGTGTTTTTGAGATTGGCATGAACAATGGCGGTGAGATCACTCCTTTGGTTGCAATGGTAAGACCCCATATTGCGATCATCACCAATATTGCGGCCGCTCACATCGGTGCTTTTGATACGATTGAGGATATCGCGCGCGCCAAAGCTGAAATTTACTCCGGTGTTGTGCCAGGCGGCTATGCGCTGATCAACCATGATGACCGTCGCTACACCCTGTTGCGTGATCTGGCGCATGAGGCAAAAATCGAACATCTGAATTCCTTTGGCACCAAAAGGGGATCTGAGTTTTGGATCCGAGAGATGAAGCCTTCCTCGGAAGGAACCAAAATGTCCGTCCGAATCAAGGGTGAAACGGATGTCGACTATGAAGTCAGCCTTCCGGGCGAGCATATGGCAATGAACAGTGCAGCAGTTTTGGGAACTGCGGTGCTTGCGGGTGCAGACCTTGAAAAAACAAAGGAAGCATTCAGCAGGCTTACTCCAACCGAAGGGCGTGGTGCACGCTATGTGTTGGGTGGTTCGGGTGCGATGGGCATTACTATTATTGATGAAAGTTACAATGCCAATCCAGCCTCAATGGAAGCAGGTCTGAAGCTTCTTGCGAATTTTGAAGGTGTCAAAACGAAACGACGCATCGCCGTTCTTGGGGACATGCTTGAATTGGGCCGGCAATCAAAGAAACTGCACGAAGCTCTGGCTGCGCCGATTTCAGCTGCGGGTGTCGATCTTGTCTTTCTGGTAGGTCCGGAAATGGAACATCTATGCAAAATCCTGCCCAAGGACAAACTGGGCGGATATTTCAAGGACGCGAATTCATTGATTCCAAGGTTGAAGGAAACCATGAAGGGTGGGGATGTGTTGATGCTGAAAGCATCCAAGGGAATTGGGTTTGCTAAAGTGGTTGAGGAACTGCTGAACGGTTAAGCGCTTGCTCTGGTGTAAGGCGATGAAACAGTGAGCAAAAATGCGAATGGGACGCGAACGCAGACATAGGGTCTGAAAGGGGAACGAATTGTTTTTTTATCTTTATCAGGAATTGTCGAGTGACATTTCTGTCTTTAATTTGTTCAGATACATCACGTTCAGAACGGGTGCGGCACTGATCACATCTGCACTGGTTGTGTTCCTGCTTGGCCCCCGGATTATTGCCTCTTTGAGAATTCGGCAAGGTAAGGGTCAGCCTATTCGAGCAGACGGGCCTGAGACGCATTTCAAAAAAGCTGGAACCCCAACCATGGGCGGATTGATGATCCTTTGTGGCGTCATTATCAGTTCGCTCCTTTGGGCCAATCTCAGCAGTGTTTATGTTTGGGTGGTCTTGATGGTGACCATTGGTTTTGGTGCCATCGGATTTTATGATGACTATCTCAAAGTTTCCGCTGCAAGCCATAAAGGGTTTTCAGGCAAGATGCGGCTTACTCTGGAGTTTCTCATCGCCGGTATCGCCTGTTTCGCCATCATGGCAAATGGTACGGATGATTTCGCGTCATCACTGACATTCCCGTTTTTCAAGGATCTGATTTTGAACCTTGGCTGGTTTTTCATTCCCTTCGGCGCTTTTGTAATTGTGGCGGCTGGCAATGCAGTAAACTTGACGGATGGTCTGGATGGTCTTGCGATTGTTCCGGTGATGATTGCTGCTGCCTCTTTCGGCATGATTGCCTATCTGTCCGGTAACGCGATTTTTTCAGACTATCTGCAAATTCACTTTGTACCTGGGACCGGTGAAGTCGCAGTTCTTTGCGGAGCGATCATTGGTGCTGGACTTGGATTTCTATGGTTCAATGCTCCGCCTGCGGCGATTTTCATGGGGGATACCGGATCGCTCGCTTTGGGCGGCATGATCGGAGCGACAGCGGTTGCTACCAAACACGAGATTGTTTTGGTGATCATTGGCGGCCTGTTTGTCATGGAGGCGCTATCGGTCATTATTCAGGTTGCCTCGTTCAAGCTCACCGGAAAGCGCGTATTCCGTATGGCACCAATCCACCACCACTTTGAAAAAAAGGGCTGGACAGAAAGCCAGGTGGTGATCCGCTTCTGGATTATTTCTGTGATGCTTGCACTCATTGGTCTGGCAACGCTGAAACTTAGATAGGCTTGCGCAATGATCCCGGTCACCACCCAACGCGGAAAGAAACTCGCCCTGTTTGGTCTGGGGGGATCGGGCTTGGTGACCGCACAAGCATTAGTGGCAGGTGGGGCTGAGGTAATTGCGTTTGATGATAATCCGCAAAAGGTCAAGGAAGCCGAAGAACTTGGTATCCCGACAGGCGATTTGAGAAGTTATGATTTCTCGACTTGCGATGCGTTGGTACTGGCGCCAGGCGTGCCGCTGACCCATCCAAAACCGCATTGGACTGTCGAACTGGCACATAACCACAATGTCCCGGTGATTGGGGATGTGGAACTGTTTGCTGGTGAACGACGGGCCCAGGCGCCAAACTCACAGTTTATCGCGATCACCGGCACGAATGGAAAATCAACAACAACCGCGCTGATCGCGCATATTCTAAAAAATGCCGGGCGCAATGTGCAGATGGGTGGAAACATCGGCAAAGCGGTCCTTTCGCTTGATCCATTATCTGATGACGCGGTTTATGTGGTGGAATGTTCTTCTTACCAGATTGATCTCGCGTCCAAGCTTGATCCCACAATCGGTATCTTGCTTAATCTGGCACCGGATCATCTTGATCGTCATGGCACTATGGATGGCTATGCCGAAATCAAGTCCCGTCTGGTGAGTAAGAGTGCGCGTGCGATTGTTGGTGTTGATGACGTATATAGCCGAGAGATCGCAGACAGAATTGATGGCGCGGTTTCAATCTCCGTCGTGCAGGCTCTCGAATTTGGTGTTTACGCATCGGGCACACAAGTCTCTCACGCAGAACCAAACGGTATTTCAGATGTGGCAAGCCTTGAAAATGCTGAAACGCTTCGCGGTAAGCACAATGCGCAGAACGCATCCGCTGCATGGGCGGCATGTCATATCGCAGGATTAAGCGATCAGGATATTCAAAAGGGTCTGAACACATTTCCCGGTCTTGCGCACCGGATGGAAATTATCGGCCATATTGGTGATATAGTTTTCGTCAATGATTCGAAGGCAACGAATGCGGATGCGGCGGCGATGGCTCTTTCGAGTTTTGAGAAGATTCACTGGATTGCTGGCGGACTTCCCAAAGATGGGGGGATAGAGGCCTTGCGCCCATTGTTTGGCCGCGTCGCGAAAGCTTATCTGATTGGCGAAGCAGCACCTGAATTTGCAGCGTCTCTCGGAACAGAAGTGCCATTTGTAATCGCGGAGACACTGGACAAAGCAGTTTATCAGGCAAACGCCGATGCAAGCAGGGATAATGGCGAGGCAGTCTTATTGTCGCCTGCCTGTGCGAGCTTTGACCAATACGCGAATTTTGAGCTTCGTGGCGAAGCATTTCGTGAAGAAGTAACAAAACTAGACGGGTTCAAACCATACGGGGACAATGGGTGATGGTTAGCAGAGCGGACAGGAGTTTTCTGGCGGAGTGGTGGCGAACTATCGACAAGCCGTTGTTGAGCGCATTTCTGTTTTTGATGTTTTGCGGGTTGATGTTGTCTTTCTCAGCCAGCCCTGCTGTTGCGGAACGCATCAATGTTGGCGAATTTCATTTTGTCAAAAGGCATATGTTTTTTCTGATCCCCGCTGTAGTTCTCCTGATCGGCGCATCCATGCTTGATGCGGTTCAGGTAAGGCGAGCGGCTTTTTTGCTGTTTCTGGTTTCAATTGTTCTGTTGCTGGTTACGCTTTTTGCGGGCTTTGAAACCAAGGGGTCGCGGCGATGGATATCTCTTGCCGGGTTCACCCTCCAGCCTTCAGAGTTTGTGAAACCTGCCTTTGTGATCATCACAGCCTGGCTTTTTGCAGAGAATTCGCGCAGGCCGGACATACCGGGCAATCTCTTTTCCATAATACTGTTTGCGATCGTCGGCGCTTTGCTTATGGCGCAGCCCGACTTCGGGCAGACGATGCTGATCGCTGTTGCCTGGGGCGCGCTCTTCTTCATGGCGGGCATGCCTTGGTTATGGATTGCTGCTTTGGGTATTGTTGCGATTGGCGGTATGCTGGCAGCCTATATGTTCTTTCCCCATGTCGCCGGGCGTATCAACCGGTTCCTGACTGGAGAGGGCGACAATTTTCAGGTCAATACAGGCATGGAAGCAATCATCAATGGAGGGCTTCTTGGGCAGGGCCCCGGCGAAGGTACGGTCAAAAAAATTCTGCCGGATGCGCATACCGATTTTGTGTTTGCAGTTGCCGCCGAAGAGTTCGGAATTATCGCCTGCATGCTCTTGGTGGGCATATTCGGGTTTATCATCATTCGGACGCTGACCCGTGCCATGCATGAGCAGGACGGGTATATTCGCATGGCCAGCGCAGGCCTTGTTTTGTTGTTTGGTTTTCAGACCTTCATCAATATTGGTGTGAACCTAAAGTTGCTGCCGGCGAAAGGCATGACGCTTCCGTTCATCTCCTACGGTGGATCCTCCATGCTTGCAATGTCGCTCGGTATGGGTTTCCTGTTGGCATTGACCCGGGTGCGGGCGGCAAGTCACCAGAAGAGCTCAATCGGATTTGTTGCCCGGGTTCCGAGACCCGCAGAGTAGAGGATCGTCCACGTGTCGAAGGGTAATGTATTGTTGTGTGCTGGTGGCACGGGTGGCCATCTTTTTCCAGCGGAAGCTGTCGCTCATGAAATGATCACACGAGGCTATACGGTTCACCTTGCTGCAGATGATCGCGTGCGAAAATTTGCGGATCGTTTTCCTGCCGAGAAAATTCACGAAATCAAGTCCGCTACATTGGGGTCCAAAAACCCGATTGCCTTGATAAAAACCTTTGCAGCGCTTTTCAAAGGGTATCGGCAAAGTCAGGCCATGTTACAGGAAATCAGGCCTGTGGTTGCTGCTGGGTTCGGAGGATATCCGACTGTACCCCCAATATTCGCTGCATCGCGTACCGGTGTTCCCACTTTGGTCCATGAGGCAAATGCGGTTTTGGGTCGTGCTAATCGGATGTTAGGTAATTATGTCAACAAGGTTGCAATCGGTTTTGGCGAAGCGGCAAATGTTGGCGGCAAGATCACGGTGACTGGCAATCCGGTGCGACCGGATATCATCACAGCATCCGGGAAATCTTATCCCGAAAGAAACGCCGAGGAGCCATTCAACCTGTTGGTTTTTGGTGGCAGTCAGGGTGCTGCATTTTTCTCAGAATGCCTGCCGGAAGCCTGCAAGCTGTTGGACAGGGAAACTGCTTCGCGGTTGCGCATTGTGCAGCAAGCAAGACCCGAAGACAAAGATGCAGTGATTGCTACTTACAAGGAGTTGGGTATCGAATCCGAAGTGGATACTTTCTTCTCAAATATGCATGAGCATCTCGCTGATGCGCATTTGGTTGTGTCTCGGGCAGGAGCATCTACGGTAAGTGAATTGGCGGTGATGGGTAGGCCCTCCATTCTTGTTCCGTACCCGCATGCATTGGATCATGATCAGGCGAATAACGCTGCGGCAGTTTCAGCTGAAGGCGGTGCAACGCTTTACCAGCAAGCCGTGCTTACTCCGCAAATCATGGCAGATGAACTGACCAGTGCTGTTTCTGATCCAAAAAAGCTTGCGCTTGCTGCGAAAAACGCCAAAAAGACTGGGAAACCCGATGCTGCCAGGGTTTTGGCAGATATGTTGGAAGAACTTGCGTCTAGCAAATAGATTCAATTGGAAGTGTTAAGCTTATGAAAATGCCTGAGAAAATCGGACTGGTTCACTTTGTCGGGATCGGTGGTATCGGTATGAGCGGCATTGCAGAAGTACTGCATAATCTTGGGTATGATGTTCAGGGCTCTGACATGAATGAGAGTGCCAATGTCGAACGTCTGCGCAAAAAGGGCATAACGGTTCATATCGGGCACAAGGCCGAAAACCTCAAAGATGTAGAGGTTGTCGTTGCGTCTAGTGCGATTAAACAGGACAATCCCGAACGGGTTGAAGCGCGTCGTTTGAACCTGCCAACCGTGCGTCGTGCCGAGATGCTCGCGGAGCTGATGCGTTTTCGTAAATCGATCGCGATTGGCGGGACGCATGGCAAAACAACCACGACCACGATGGTGAGTACTTTGCTGGTGGCAGGCGGGCTTGATCCAACCGTCATAAATGGTGGCATCATCAATGATTTTGGCACCAATGCCAGAATGGGCGACGGCGAATGGATGGTGGTGGAAGCCGACGAATCTGACGGTACGTTTCTGAAATTGCCGGCGGACGTTGCTGTCGTGACGAATATCGATCCGGAGCATCTGGATCACTACGGGGATTATGAAGCAGTGAAACGCGCCTTTACCCAGTTTGTGGAGAATGTGCCCTTCTATGGATTTGGTGTGATGTGTTTGGATCATCCGGAGGTTCAGGCGCAGGTCGCCAAAATTACAGACCGTCGTGTCGTGACCTATGGTCAGAACCCACAGGCACAGGTGCGGTTTTGTGATGTTAAAACTGAAGGTTCGATTTCGCATTTTGCGGTTGAAAAGCGGGATCGAAAAACCGGTGAGATTGAACGCATAGAAGGAATTTCTTTGCCGATGCCGGGCCTCTATAACGTTTCCAATGCAACTGCGGCCATTGCAATCGCTCTGGAACTGGGTGTCAGTCATGATGATATTCGAAAGGGCATCAGTTCTTTCGGGGGCGTACGCCGCCGCTTTACTCACACAGGTTCGTGGAATGGTGTCGAAATATATGACGATTATGCGCATCACCCGGTTGAAATAAGTTCGGTTCTTTCCGCTGCACGGCAAGCGAGCTCTGGCAAAGTGATCGCGGTTAAACAGCCACACCGATATACGAGACTTGAAAGCCTGTTTGGCGATTTCTGCGCTTGTTTCAATGACGCAGATCATGTCCTGGTAGCACCGGTTTATGAGGCTGGCGAAAAGCCGATTGAGGGTTGCAATTCCGAAACCCTTGCAGAAGGTTTGCGTTCTGGTGGTCATCGCAGTGCTGTCGCGATTGATGGCCCTGAAGTTATTCCGGATATGATCAAGGACCTGGCCGAGCCGGGTGACTATGTGATTTTCCTGGGCGCGGGCAGCGTTAGTCAATGGGCATATGCATTGCCAGACCAATTGGCGGAAAAGTAGACCATGTCAGGTGCTGAACTTCTCAAGAAACTTGAGAGCAATTTATCTGATGTGCGCGGGCGGTTGCTAGCCGATGAGCCCATGTCAAAATACACCTGGTTTCAGGTTGGCGGCCCGGCAGATATTCTGTTTCAACCGGCCGATGAAGAGGATTTGGCGTTGTTTTTGAATCATTTGCCGGAAGAAATTCCGGTGATGGTTGTAGGCGTTGGTTCCAATCTTTTGGTGCGCGATGGTGGCATTGATGGCGTGGTCATTCGACTTTCCGCCAAAGGGTTTGGCCATGTGGCGCAAGTTTCAGATACAAGGCTTGAGAGCGGTACTGCGGTTCCTGACAAACGGCTGGCAGCAAAAGCACTAGAGGCTGGCATTGGCGGTTTTGAATTCTATCACGGGATCCCCGGTGGCATTGGCGGCGCACTTCGTATGAATGCAGGTGCCAATGGCACCGAAACAACAAACCGTGTTGTAGAAGTGCATGCGGTTGATCGTCAAGGTAACAAGCATGTGCTGACCCATGAGGATATGGGTTACACGTATCGACACAGTGCAGCATCCGAAGACTTGATCTTTACTCGTGCGATTTTTGAGGGGGCAGTACAGGACAAGGAAATCATCCAGCAAGGTATGGATGAGGTTCAACATCACCGAGAGACCGTGCAGCCGGTCAAAGAAAAAACCGGTGGCTCGACCTTCAAAAATCCTGATGGCCATAGTGCCTGGAAATTGGTTGATGCTGCGGGTATGCGCGGATTTAAAGTAGGTGGTGCGCAGATGAGCGAGATGCATTGCAATTTCATGATCAATACCGGAAATGCTAGCGCGGCGGATATTGAGACTCTTGGCGAAACAGTTCGAGAAAAAGTCTTGGAAAATTTTGCGATTCAGCTAGAGTGGGAAATCAAGCGAATAGGGCGATTTGATTTGCCTTAGTCGTTTTCGCTGAATGATGCGGCAACTTCATCCAGTGAATGACGGGTAGAAGTGAGTAGGCGAGAAGCCGGAAAAACCGGACCGCTTTTAATAACAAGTTAACAGGCAGGGAAAGAGGCAAAGCTGGTTTCGGCCATCATTGCACTCTCGATTAGTGATTCTGAGTTTGCGTTTGGGGAAATGCGGGGAAGAGGATGACAAGAAAACACGTCGCTGTACTGATGGGCGGGTGGTCGTCTGAGCGGGAAGTTTCGCTATCATCCGGCAAGGCCTGCGCGGAAGGGCTCCGTAATGCCGGTTACAAGGTCACCGAAGTTGATGTGGACCGCAAAGTCTCTTCAGTTTTGCGCCATCTGAATCCCGACGTTGCATTTAATGCACTGCATGGTCCCTATGGGGAGGACGGTCTCATCCAGGGCGTGCTTGAATATCTTCACATTCCATACACGCATTCCGGCGTGTTGTCGTCTGCACTCGCCATGGACAAGATCAAAGCCAAGAAGATGGCCAAGACGGTTGGTATTCCCTTGGCTGAATCGGTGATTGTTACGCGCGAACAGGCAGCGCGCGAACATCCAATGAAGCCGCCTTATGTCATCAAACCTGTCGCGGAAGGCTCCTCTTACGGAGTTATTATCGTTCGGGAGGATGCATTACATCCGCCGCAGGAACTCATGCGTGAGGACTGGCCTTACAGCGAGTATCTGATGGCAGAGCGATTCGTTTCCGGGCGTGAATTGACCTGCTCTGTGATGGGTGATGTTGCCCTAGGGGTAACCGAAATCCAGACAGGTGGCGAAAAATTCTATGATTATGATGCAAAATACCTGCCTGGCGGGTCGAAACACATCATTCCGGCAGAAATTAAACCAAATATTTACCAAAAAATCATGACACTCGCGCTCAAGGCCCATGAGGTCATG
>JASJDO010000106.1 GCA_030065115.1 Rhizobiaceae bacterium
ACTTGCCGCAAGGCAAATCGCTGAAACACTCAATCTCTCAGCCATCGTCTGTTATACTGGATCAGGCACCACCGGATTGCGGGCTGCTCGCGAGCGTCCACCAATGCCGATCATCGCCCTGTCTCCAGTGGTTGAAACTGCCCGGCGTCTGGCGATTGTCTGGGGCGTTCAATGCGTAACAACAGAAGATGCAACAGATCTTGACGACATGGTGGATCGTGCCTGTCGGATTGCAGCTGAACAAAAGCTTGCTCGTCCTGGAGATCGCGTCATTATTTCAGCTGGCGTCCCGCTTGGCACACCGGGCGCGACCAATATGCTGCGGATCGCTTTTGTTGGCAGTGACGGACAATCCGGCGTTTAGAGCTTACTTGCTCAATTCTGCGATGCGGCGGATTTCAGCCTCGATCTGATCGGCGGCAATATAATCCGGCTTGTGGCCCACATCTTCCAGAATGATCAGTTTTGCGTCCTCAATATCCTTGGACAATCCATTGATAGAATGGATTTCGAGGCTTACGATATCGTCTTGATCACCATGGAAAATGACCGTTTGCGCTTTGATTTCCTGATACCGTTCGTGAAAAGCGGAAACATGGTTTTCAACTCTTGCCACATCCTTGGCATTCTCATGAAAATTGGAAGGTCGCAAGGAAAGGCGGGTTCCGGAAGTCTCACGATAATCGGCCGGCATCGGATTTGGCCTGAAGACATTCTGGATTGCCTTAGGGTAAACATAACTGCCAACGCTGGGAAGAAGCAGTCTGGAAAAAAGCCAGCCCAGTATCGGGGTGTTGCCCAGGTCATAATGCCAATCAACGCCCGTACCCCATGGATGGGATACTGGCGCTAAAAACACTAAACCTGCGGTTTTTTCGGCGTGTAAAACACCGAAAGCACCCGTCACTACCCCCCCAAAGGAATGGCCAACAATAATCGCCTTTTCAATTTCAAGCTCTGTCAGGAGTTTTGAAATACTATCCGCCTGCCGTTTCGGATCATTGGAGCCATCAAAGGGATCAGAGTATCCATGACCGGGACGATCCAGAAATACCAACCGAAAATCTCTCTCCAAACGCGGCTTGTAGACCGGCATCTGATCCCGCAGGTTACCGCTTGCACCGTGAATAAACACGATTGCAGGTTTGGAAGTGTCTTTTTCAATACCGGCTTCAACATAATGCATTTTCACGCCGTTGATCGTTTTAAAATCACCAATGGGTGGAAACTCTCGCTCAATGTCGCGAACAATCAACCAGGTTGAGATCGACAGGCCCGCAACGAGCAGAATCAGCAATATCGCAACAAACTTCATGGAAAGGCCTTCAGATCAGGTTCCGCGCCCTGAAAGCTCTTCTTCCAGCGTGATGACCGCCTGTTGGGCTTGCTGGTTCGCGGGATAAATTTCGAGAACCTTGTACCACGCTTCCAGAGCTTCTTCTTCTTTGCCGATGCGCTGCATGATCGCAGCAAGTCCAGAAAGCGCGCCAAAGTGACGTGGCTCAAGCGCTAGCGTGGTTTCTATGTCAGCCAGCGACTTCCCGAAATCATCAATTGTATAATAGAGCGTAGCTCGCCGGTTCCACCCTTCTGCATAATCTGGAGCAAGAACAATCACATGATCTAACAGGTCTTGCGCCTTGGAATAGTCTTTCGCACCCATGGCACGAGCAGCCCAACTCATAAGCAGATCAACGCTGCGGGAACCTGAGAAACTCCATTCCCGCCAGATCATGCGAGCTGTGGCATTGGCAGAAGACTTCCTGGGATCTTTTCTGAGCTTATCAAACAAACGATCCAGCGTATCGCCAGTCTCAACAACGGACCCACCATCTTCAGGAGGCAATATGGGTTCGGCCTTTTCCGCTTCATCAGGCGGGACGATCTCCTGAGCTTGCAGTACTGGCGCAGTCAAAGCCGCCAATGAACCAAACAGAATTGCGAATACGAACTGTTTCATACTCAAAATCTATCGCAGGATTTGAAAACGTCAAATTCGCTTTTTCGTTATCTGTGAAAATCATCTCAAAATATTACTGAGCGGTCGAAGTGTCGCCGGATGCTAGCGTCCCGTTACCCGACAACACTCCTTTGCTTTCGCCCCAGTAAGCACCATCAACCCGGGATGCACTTCAGATATCAGGTCCCATGTGAAGAACATTAATCAAGTTAAAGCACAAGAATAGTGTCAGATATGACCCGTCATGAGTGACAAACCCAAACGCAAAAAGGGCCGCAAAAGCGACCCTTTCAAAACTTTACAATCAAGCGGTTAAAGCGGGGCTTAGCCCTGACGCGCCTTGAAGCGTGGGTTTTGCTTGTTGATGACGTATACACGACCACGACGACGAACGACGCGGTTAGCGCGATGACGGCCCTTGAGGGACTTCAAAGAATTTCTGATTTTCATAGTACTATTTCCGTACGCTAGGGGTTACGAGACCTTCTTTTGCGGGCTCTTCCAATTTGTTTTCAAAACCAAAACGCGCCTGCAATTAAGCAAACGCGCTTTTGTTGGAAGCGTGATAGTGGGAAACGGGAGGATTGTCAATTCTGCTCATTTTCTTCATCAGGCTTCCAACTGCCGAAGTCAGAAATCACATGTGGTACATGCCGGATCGCATCAATCGTAGTTATTTTCGTATTTTTACAGAAAACCCGCTCCAGATTTTGTAGATCACGCAATGGTTCCAAGTCTGAAACATTTGTTGAAGTGATGTTCAACGCTTTGAGTGATTTCGCATCCCTTAACATTGAGATATTACTAACTTGAGTGTGGCCGACATGCATAATTATCACATTCTCGATGTTCTTGAGCTCGCATAACTCAGTAACGAGCGACCGTTCCACATTGATAATCTGTAAGTTTCTCAACTGTCTCAGCAAACTAAAATCAGAGAAATTTGACCGTCGTGCAAGGAAATGAATTAGATGTTTTAATTTAGCTAGTCCTGACCAATCAGAGACTTGAATAATTTCAGATTGGAATGCCGTCAATTTCTGAATATTCCGCAAAACGGTCAAGTCATTGATCTCAACTTCACCTATCCTGAGCATTTCAAGGTTTAAACATGCCTCTAAGCCCATCAGGTCTTTAATTTGCGTGCCTCTTATGTCCAGTTGTCTTAATTTATCGGCGTTTGACAAAACACGCAAATCATCGAGATTTGTGTCAGCAACGTTTAAGATTTCCAAGTCATGCAAACCTTTGAGTGCAGAAAAATCATCGATTTGGCTACCTACCAAACGCAACTTTGTGATTTTCGGATCGACGTCTGTAAGAATGCTCATAACGGATGTTGCATAGGCTCAAACTCAACCTTGATGGAGTACCCAAGGGCTTGAGCATACTGCTCCAATGTTGAGAGGCGTGGTGAGATATCTGAGCCTATGCTTTCAAGCCGTGAGATATTACTTTTCTTGGTGCCGAGAAGCTCTGCCATCTGTTCTTGGGTAAGGCCTGCTTTCTTGCGCATGGCAATCATCTTACGCTTCATCTCATACACAGGGGATAGCGCATCATAAGCTCCTTTGACATCTGACTTTTGGAGAGCTTTCTGACGAAGCTGTTTAAGGTCTGGACGTTTAGCCTTCATCTTGTATCTCCTTCATTCTCTTCTGCACTGTTTCCATTTGGCGCTTGGGTATTGTGTTATCCTTTTTGATCACCGTAATCAGGATGACAATCTCCTTGTTCTTAACCGTACAGAACACCGAACGGGAAATACCTTCCCTGCCTTTAGCACGTATCTCAAACAGTCCTTTGCCAAGTGGCGCGGTATGCGGCCTACCAAGATCGGGACCGAACTCTTCGATCAGTTCTGCAATACGCAGAAAATTCGCCAAAATTCCTGCCGGAAGGTTCAGCGTCTCTTTCTCGACCTTTTCACTGTAAAATGTAATCTTCCACACCAAAGTAAGTTATCTTAAATGATAACATGTGACAAGGGGCAAATTTCCCCGTCGCAAACGCCATTTCTGCCGTCGCAAAGAGTCGCAAGCAAATTCGCAATACGGAATTTATTGCCCGTACAAAATGCGGTAGGAATACACGCATGAAATTCCTTTAGGACAAAAGAATATGCGCAGATTTTCGGCCTTCGCAGTCGCCAGAGAAGCCTTTCGCAGCCACAAGGGCTGGGACAAGCAATGGCAGAACCCCGAACCCAAATCTTCCTATGATGTCATCATTGTCGGTGCTGGCGGGCATGGTCTTGCGACAGCTTATTATCTGGCGAAAGAACACGGCATCACCAACATTGCAGTTCTGGAAAAAGGCTGGCTTGGCGGCGGCAACACGGGCCGCAACACCACGATCATTCGCTCAAACTATCTCTATGATGAATCCGCCGGGCTCTACAATCACGCGCTCAAATTGTGGGAGGGCCTGAGCCAAGACCTCAACTACAATGTCATGTTCTCGCAACGTGGCGTCTTGATGATGGCGCATAACGTGCATGATGTGCAGGTCGCACAACGCCATGTGCATGCCAACCGCCTGAACGGAGTCGATAACCAATGGCTCAACCCGGATGAGTGCAAGGAATATTGTCCACCGCTCAGCATTTCGAAATCCGCGCGCTATCCGGTTATGGGTGGCGCACTACAGCGCAAGGGCGGTGTTGCCCGTCACGATGCGGTGGCCTGGGGCTATGCGCGCAAAGCTGCTGCCATGGGCGTTCACATCATCCAGCAATGCGAAGTAACCGGCATCAACCGCGACGCCTCCGGTGCGGTGACCGGTGTGAACACGTCGCGTGGCACAATCAATGCAAAGAAAGTTGGCGTGGTCGCGGCGGGTCATACCTCTGTCCTCATGGATATGGCGGGCGTACGCATGCCGCTTGAGAGCTTCCCGCTTCAGGCGCTTGTTTCGGAACCCGTCAAGCCGATTTTCCCATGCGTGGTCATGTCCAACACGGTGCATGCGTACATCTCGCAATCTGACAAAGGCGAGTTGGTGATTGGTGCCGGAACGGACCAATACACCTCTTACTCTCAAACCGGTGGTTTGCACATCTCAACCCACACGCTTGAAGCAATTTGCGAAATGTTCCCGATGTTCAGCCGCATGAAAATGCTGCGGTCCTGGGGTGGCATTGTGGATGTAACACCAGACCGCTCACCCATCCTCGCCAAAACCCCGGTCAAAGGCCTTTACGTGAATTGCGGCTGGGGCACGGGCGGCTTCAAGGCGACACCGGGGTCGGGCCATGTGTTCGCACACACAATTGCAAAAGACGAACCGCACAAAGTGAATGCAGGCTTCACGCTGGAACGTTTCCACAATGGTCGTTTGATCGACGAAGCTGCTGCTGCAGCTGTGGCGCATTAAGGAAATTTGTTTGTCAACAGTCAGAGAAATATTCGTTGGGGCGGCGACCGCAGGGGTAATAGCAATCGCAGGAACCCTTTTTAGCGATGAGTTGATTACCGGGCTCGGCGGCTACACCACTGTTGATCTTGATGGGGGTGTCATCCGTAAACGAGAAGGTGATCTAAAAGACTGTATGCGTTTGGCTCGCGATAGCGTCTCTCAGCTAAACTACGAGATAGTAATTCAAGATATCGATTTCCTGACATTTAAACGTTTTGATCAGGAACTGACGATTGCTGAAGGCGCCATATTCTGCCGGTATACGATACAGGGAACAAAGGAATATTTTGATGTTTTTGTTAACATTGCCGTTTTCAACAAAGACGCCAATGAAATAGCAAAAGCGATCAAAACAAAATTCAGAAACCACCCGAAGATTCGAGATTCAAATGCGAGCTGAAAATGAGTGAATTGACATCGATAAATCTCGCACAAAAACTTACCAAGTTTACAGATCACTGGTCACCGAAAATCGTCGGCAGATTTAATGGTCATGACCTCATGGTTGTTAAGGTTCAGGGTGAATTTAACTGGCATTCCCATGAAGATACTGACGACTTCTTCATGGTTCTGGATGGTGAGATCACCATCCAGATGCGCGATGGTGATGTGACCTTGAAAAAGGGCGAAGTATACGTAGTGCCTAAGGGCGTTGAACACTGCCCCAAGGCAGAAAAAGAAGCCCATGTTTTGATTATTGAACCTGCGGGAACACCCAATACCGGAGATCCGGAAACCGCAGCTGTAAAGGTAGAAGTGTAATGTTAAAAATCCACTGCCCCTACTGTGAAGAAGACCGGCCCGAACTTGAGTTCCACGGCGCTGGTGAAGCGCATATTGCGCGGCCAACCAACATGGCCGAACTTTCTAACGAAGACTTTGAGAAGTTTTTCTTCATTCGTGACAATGACAAAGGCATCGTGTTCGAACGTTGGCGGCATCTGCATGGCTGCGGTCGTTTTTTCAACGCGGCGCGACATTCAGTTTCAGACAAGTTCATCAAAACCTACAAGGCCGGTGAGAAGAAGCCCAAGCTGACCAAGAAGGAAATCGAGGCGGTCCTGCCCCCGGCCAAATCCACACCGGCTAACGAAGCAGTCTGGACGATTGAGAAGGAGGGCAAGAAATGAGCGCACCTTCTGTAAACACAGGCGCAAATCGCGTTGCGGGCAAAGGCCGCCTTTCACCCGCAAAGACCGTATCGTTCACATTTGACGGCAAATCCTACAATGCGATGGAGGGCGACACCTTGGCCTCCGCACTGCTTGCCAATGGCATTCACCTCGTAGGCCGTTCGTTTAAGTATCATCGCCCACGCGGTATTCTAGGTGCCGGTCCTGAAGAACCAAATGCGCTGATGGGCATTTCGCGTGATAAAGCGCGGTTCCAGCCAAACGTGCGAGCAACTTGTCAGGAAGTCTTCGACGGCATGGATGCAAAAAGCCAAAACCGTTTTCCATCGCTTGAATTTGACGTGGGCGCGGTTAATGACGGTTTGGGGCGTTTCTTCCCGGCAGGTTTTTACTACAAGACCTTCATGTGGCCGCAAAGCGCATGGGATAAACTCTATGAGCCCATCATTCGCCGCGCAGCAGGCCTCGGTGACTCACCGACAGAAGCTGATCCCGACCATTACGCCAACCGCTTTGCCCATTGCGAAGTGCTTGTAGTAGGCGGAGGAGCTGCTGGCTTAACTGCCGCAAAAGCAGCAGCAGCTTCTGGCAAACGAGTCATCATCGCAGACGAAAACCCGATCATGGGTGGCAGCCTGCTTTCAGACAGCGTCGTTAAGCTAAATGGAAAGACAGGCTCAGATTGGGCAGCATCCATCGTTTCCGAACTGGAAGCTATGGACAATGTAACGGTTCTGCCACGCACCACGGCATTCGGTTATTACAACCACAATATGGTGACGCTCGCAGAACGCGTGACTGAGCATATGGCAAACCCTGATCCTGAGTTGCCACGTGAGCGCATGTGGCAGGTCCGGGCTGAAAAAGTGATCCTCGCAACCGGTGCGATTGAGCGTCATCTCGTTTTCCCGGACAATGACCGTCCGGGCATCATGATGGCCTCAGCCGCTGGCACGTTTCTCAATCAGTATGGGGTTACACCCGGCGCAAATGTTGCTGTATACACGTCATGCGACAGCGCTTGGCAGGTTGCCTTTGACCTCAAAGAAGCTGGTGTCAACATTCCGGCAATCATCGATCAACGCGATGCGATTGACGACGCGTTGCTGGCACGAGCGGCAGAACTCGGCATTACCGTCAAAAAAGCCCATGCTGTCACCAAAACGCGTGGCCGTTTGCGTGTGAAGGAAATCACAATCGAGCCTGTGAATGGTGTTTCCTCTGAGGCAATCCCGGTTGATTGCCTGTTAATGTCCGGTGGCTGGACGCCCTCTGTCCATCTGTTTTCACAGTCCAGAGGCAGGGTGAAATTCGATGAAGACAGTGGCACGTTCCTGCCCGATATCTACACGGAAGATTGCGTTTCCGTTGGGTGCTGCAATGGCACCATGGACATGGAAGCTGCCCTGGCAGAGGCTCTGACTGCAGCTAAAGAAGCTGTTGGCGGTCGCGCTCGCAAAGCGCCCAAGGTTGAAAATGCCAGCTCGATGAATGGCTTCAAGATCGGCTCCTCGAAGGGTGCAGGACCAGAAGATTTCACTAAAGCCTTCGTTGATTTCCAAAACGACGTGACTGCCAAGGATATTCGATTGGCGGTACGCGAAGGCTTCCAGTCCATTGAACATGTAAAACGCTATACCACCAACGGGATGGCATCCGATCAGGGTAAAATGTCAAACATGCACGGGCTGGCAATCGCAGCGGAAATGCTTGACAAGCCCATCCCCGAAGTGGGCCTCACTACCTTCCGCTCACCCTATACGCCAGTCACGTTTGGCACGCTCGTAGAGCACAACAAGGGCGAGTTGTTTGACGTTACGCGCCGCACACCGATGTATGATTGGGCTGCGAAACACGGCGCGGCATTTGAAGATGTCGGCAACTGGAAACGCGCCTGGTATTTCCCGAAAGCGGGCGAAGACATGCATGCTGCCGTGAACCGCGAATGCGTGGCGACGCGCAAAGCAGCAGGCATTTTTGATGCATCAACCCTCGGCAAGATCGAGGTGGTTGGTCCCGATGCCGTCAAGTTCATGAACATGATGTACACCAATCCGTGGGACAAGCTCGCAGTTGGCCGCTGCCGTTATGGCATCATGTGCCGGGAAGATGGATTTGTATATGATGACGGCGTAGTTGCCCGCATGGCAGAAGACCGCTTCCATGTGACCACCACAACCGGTGGCGCTCCACGTGTTCTAAACATGATGGAAGATTATCTCCAAACTGAATTCCCTGAATGGAAAGTCTGGCTGACATCAACCTCGGAACAATGGGCTGTGATTGCTGTTCAGGGACCAAAAGCGCGCGAGATCATCGAACCATTGGTTGAGGGTATTGACCTCTCAAACGAAGCCATGCCGCATATGAGTGTGCGGGAAGGCAAGATTTTCGGCATCCCGACCCGCTTGATGAAAGTATCCTTCACCGGCGAAGCGGGCTTCGAGATCAACGTACCTGCGGATTTTGGCCAAAGTGTTTGGGAAGCGATCTGGGAACGCGGCGAGCCAATGGGCCTGACACCTTATGGCACAGAGGCCATGCATGTGATGCGTGCCGAAAAAGGTTTCATCATTGTAGGTCAGGACACAGACGGCACGGTTACTCCCCAGGATGCAGCGGTTGGTTGGGCCATCGGCAAGAAGAAGGCAGACTTTGTTGGCATTAAGGGCCTTCAGCGTCCTGATCTGATTGGCAAGGGTCGCAAGGAGCTGGTAGGGCTTAAGACCATCGACCCGAAAATCGTGCTCGAAGAAGGCGCGCAGATTGTCGACAATCCCAATCATCCGATCCCGATGCCGATGATCGGGCATGTAACCTCATCCTATTGGTCTGAGGTTCTCGGCCATTCAATTGCCATGGCTCTTGTCGTGGATGGTCACAGCCGCATGGGTGAGACACTACATGTTCCGATGCCTGATTCAGTGATCAAAGTGGAGATCTGCTCTCCAATCTTCTACGATCCGAAAGGAGAGCGCACCAATGGCTAACGCTTTACGCATTCAACCACTTGAAGACCGTGTTTACGGAAACAATGGCGTCATCCTTCAACCACTGGAAGCGTGCGAGCGGATTTCACTGCGCGCTGAGGACAAAGCCATCGCAGGCCTCGGCAAAGCCATTGGGCTTGCACTGCCAAAGAAGCCTGGCACATCTTCAGAGAAGAACGGCATCATCGCCATGTGGATCGGCCCGGACGAATGGTTTGTGACTGCACCGGAAGGCACTGGACTGGAAGCAAAAATCGACAAGGTGAAAACCGGGTTGTATTCCGCTGTTTCCATCAATCACAGAAATACAGGGCTGACGATTTCCGGCAAGAACGCCGTAAACGCGCTCAACAGTGGTTGTCCGCGTGATCTGTCGCTAACGGTATTCCCTGTCGGCGCATGCTCTCGGACCATGATCGCGAAAGCCGAGGTGATCCTCTACCGCACGGACGAGCAGGAGTTCCGTGTGGAATGCTGGCGATCATTCTCTGACTATGTCTGGAAATATCTCATGGATGCGGCACGCAGTGCATGAACGCCAAGAGGCAATAGCGGCTATTCTTCAAAATGATCCGAATAGCCGCTTGCCATGTGAGACTTTTATTTAACAGCGAAACAATAGAAAAGCCCGGCACCACCTGACTTGGGCAAATCAGCTTCACCACATCCTCGTGAGCCGTGAGATGAATTCCACGAAACCATGTTTCTGGAGAGGTTCAGACCAACACGGTCATGATGTCCGACAATCGCAGAACCTTCGCCATTGCTGGTCCAGTTGCTACAGGTGGAATCGCCACCTGCTGTTGAAAAATGTCCAACTGAGTCCGAGCCAGTCAGTATGTCATGCTTGTTTGGGCGCGAACCGCGGCCGTTCACTTCGTTGCCATTTTCATCAAGCGCTGTCTTGAGACTGATATTGACGTTCTCGCTATGCAAATCTTCTACATCCTTTGCAATGAGCTCACCCTTCGCATTGTGCCACGGGCCACTGCCAATACGGTCCCTCGCGCTAATGCCGTTCGTGACCTTGCGCTGGCCATTGCTGCGATCAATGACCATGCTTGTGCTGAGGTAAGCAGCCCAATCCTTTGAGGAGCCGGCAGCGGAAGCAAGGGCATTGCAATGCGCATCAGCACCTTCAAGGCCGCCAAGATTTGCACCATCGCCCTTTCCGACGCTTGTGATAAAGAACGACATTTTTTCAGGATCGTTGGCAGTTTGAGCAAGCGCACCCGGCACAAATGAACAGGCTGTCAGTGCAAACGCTGCACACACGGCCTTGCGGTTTAAAACGAAAAACATATTATCCTCCAAACTTGTAGCAATGAATTGACGCTAGGGAGCGGTTTTCAACGCGTCAATGAAACACATTTCACAATGCCGAGATGTGTCTGGTATCTGAATGCAAGGACTGTAAAAGATGAACAACAAACTTTCTCCCATTGAAAAACGGGACGCACTGGCCGTCCTCATATTGCGATTGGGTCTGATCTGGTTCTTGTTCCTCTGGGCAATTCACAAACTGCTGGCAACAAGCCAGTATCAATCCCTTGCCCGCAATTTTGACAAGGTTGAGATTGATGCCACAACCGTTCAATTGATCGGGATCGCACAACTGGCAGTTCTTTTTTTGGCGCTGATCGGTATCTTCAGGCCGTTTGTATACAGCGCCATGGCATTGACCCATGCCTTTACTGTATCTCGCCAATGGGAGCGTTATATCGACCCATTCGCCATCAGCGAGCGTGGATTTCCGGTCAATCGAAACGTATCGGTAAGTGCTGCGGTGATGTGTGCATTCATCGTTCTGATCCTGCTTATCCATCGCGACCGATATTCTATTGGTGCCTGGCTGCAGCATCGCATTGGCCACCGGTGGTGGTTGTAAGCCCTTATCGCTCTGGAGGGAACCTCAGGAATAAACCAATACTACCTGCATTTTTCGGATGTTGGCTCCGGAGAACTTGGCAGACAATTCATATTCCTCGACCAACATTCTGGCTTCTTCAATTGTTTTGCCGGCATAAACAGCGATAAACGCAAAATCCGCATTCACATTCGTGTAGGTTATGGATTCTTCAAAGTCATCGCATGGAAACCGGTCCATAAAGACCTTGTTTTCAGGGAAAAGCTTCTGCACCTTGGCACGTTCAACCTCATCGATTGAACACTGTTTGGCGGAAAGCAGAATAACCGCATAGAATTCCTCAGACTTGAATTCGGCCCTC
>JASJDO010000107.1 GCA_030065115.1 Rhizobiaceae bacterium
TCATCAAGATCGTGAGCATTATATGCTATGTCATCTGCTACAGCGGCGCATTGCGCTTCGATACTGGAATGACTTGCGAGCTCGAGATCAAACAAGTCATTGAATTGGGATATTGGTCCGATTACCGGAGCGGCGGTCACCGGACCAATATCCCAATTCAATGACTTGTTTGATCTCGAGCTCGCAAGTCATTCCAGTATCGAAGCGCAATGCGCCGCTGTAGCAGATGACATAGCATATAATGCTCACGATCTTGATGATGGTCTAAGGGCCGGATTGTTCTCGCTTGGCGATCTTGATGCCGTGCCGATTGCCGGAGAAACACTCGTCGCTGTTCGACAAAAATATCCTGATCTGGATGCAGGGCGCCAACGCCATGAAATCATTCGCAAGCAAATCACGGCAATGGTTGAAGATGTCATACTCAACGCGCGACGAAATCTCGGAGCAATCAATCCTCGTTCGGTCAATGACGTGCGCCATTGTGGAGAAACAATCGTAGACTTCAGCCCATCAATGTCTGTCATGGAAAAAGAGATCAAGTCCTTTCTGTTTGAACGCATGTATCGGGCGCCATCGGTCATGGCTATGCGTGAGGACGCGAAGCAGATCATGCGCGACATATTTGACGCCTATGTCAATGATATCAGCAGTAGGCCATCAAGCCTGAATGAATGGATAGCAGAAAAACCCGAAAAGTCTGTCAGGCGGATCATTGCTGATTTTATCGCAAGCATGACTGATGATTATGCAATCCAGCAGCACAGACACTTGTTTGACGCGACACCCGAATTGCGGTAGTCAGGCGCATCGCAAACTCCTCCCGAAAATTATCGTCAAATGAACCTGTTTCAGCACTTCGATCAAAAGATCAAAAAAATAGTAGAAGACATTGATATTCCAGAAGAAGCTCTGGAATTATTAAGTAGAATTTCCACTGAACCACCGCGCGATGCTTCGCATGGTGATTTGGCAACAAACGCAGCAATGGTATTGGCAAAACCTGCAAGGAAAAACCCCAGGGAAATCGCCCAAACCATAGCAGACGAACTCTTGAAATTGGACGAAGTGGATGAAGCAACCATTGCGGGGCCTGGATTTATCAATCTATGGCTTTCCAGCGGGTTTTGGCTGGGCCAGATGACACAAATGCTCTCTCAGGGCCAGGATTATGGTCGAGGTCTGGTGTCTGACGGCGAGAAGGTCAATGTCGAGTACGTGTCCGCCAATCCCACTGGCCCTATGCATGTGGGACACTGTCGCGGCGCCGTTGTCGGTGATGCGCTTGCAAATCTCCTTCAGTTTGCAGGCTTTGATGTTACCAAAGAATACTATGTCAACGATGCGGGTGGTCAGATCGATGTGCTTGCAGGCTCGCTGTATCACCGCTATCGCGAGGCGCTTGGCGAGGATGTCGGACCGGTACCAGAGGGCATGTATCCTGGTGGATATCTGATCCCACCGGCCCAGAAACTCGTTGAAATACATAATGATTCTCTGATTTCAATGGTTGAGGCTGAGCGCACTGCTTTGCTCAAGGATTTCGCCATCGATGCCATGATGGATATGATCCGCGAGGATTTGGCGGCCCTGAACATCCATCACGATGTGTTTTTCTCTGAACGCAGCCTCCATGCGCTGGATGGCAATCACTCTAAAATTGATGGAATGCTGGCCGGTTTGCGCGATCAGGGACTGGTCTATGAAGGCAAGCTTCCACCCCCGAAAGGCGAAGTGCCGGAAGATTGGGAAGATCGGGAGCAAACGCTGTTCAAGGCCTCGGATTTTGGCGATGACACCGACCGCGCTCTTAAAAAGTCGAACGGCGACTACACCTATTTCGCCGCGGATGTGGCTTATTTTGCCGACAAATATGCCCGTGAATTCAAGCGGATGGTCTTTGTTCTTGGCGCTGACCATTCTGGATATGCAAAGCGATTGAAGGCAGTGGCGAGCGCGGTAGCGGGTGACAATGCGACGCTTGATGTTCTGTTCTGCCAATTGGTGAAACTACTCCGTGACGGGCAACCGGTTGCGATGGGCAAGCGCAGCGGAAACTTTGTGACCTTGCGGGATGTTGTTGATGAGGTTGGACGTGACGCTGTCCGATTCATGATGCTTTATCGCAAACCTGAAGCCCCGTTGGACTTTGATTTTGCCAAAGTGACTGAGCAATCAAAAGATAACCCGGTATTCTATGTGCAATATGCTCACGCGCGAACTTGTTCAGTCTTTCGTCAGGTAGCCGAGGAACTACCAGACCTTGATGTTTCTGCTACTGGCTTGGCCAAGGCTGATCTCTCTCTTTTGGCCGATGAGGGTGAGCTTGCATTGATCAAAAAAGCGGCGGAATTCCCGCGAATCATTGAACAGGCAGCCAAAGCAGATGAGCCCCATCGCCTGGCGTTTTACCTCTATGAACTGGCTTCAGAACTGCACGGACACTGGACAAAAGGCAAAGAAAAGCCAGAATTACGGTTTATTAACCACGAAAATGCACAATTAACATTGTCTAGACTGGCTATGTTGCGCAGTATGGCCTCGATAATTGCATCGGGGCTAGCAATCGTCGGGGCAGATGCTCCTGAGGAAATGCGCTGATACTACGCTGGTTGTGTGAGCATTGGTTGGCAATGTGAACATCAATGTAGGGGTACGCGTTGTGAGTGAAAAAATAAATCCTGAAGTTGATCAGACTGCCGATCAAGCAGTTGAAGATGATCCGCTGGCTGAGCTGGCGAGAATTGTTGCGGGCGAACCAGAGCCTGTGCTTGAAACATCAGAAGTCTACACACCAGATCAAGAAATGGTGGCTACTGAGCCGTACCATGAACCTTCATCCAGCGATCCCGCAGTTGAATATGAACATGTCGACGCTGAGATGGATATGGAGGCAGCGCTAACCGAAGCTTTGGCAGCGGTCGATCCGGAACCGATTGCAGAAGAGCAATACATGGCAGAGGAAGAGTATGCACCGCATTCATATTCCGATCTCGGACAGGAGCCTGAACAATCATATTCTGATCCAGAACCTGAATATATTTCTACGGAAGCAAGTGAACCCGTTGCCGAGCCTGTACTGAGCGTGCGGGAGGAAATTACCCGTGCGGTTGACCAGGTGGTCAATCACGAGGTTACACCAGCATATTCCGAACAACACCATTTTGAGGAACCGGTTGCTAAGGACGTCGCTTATGAAGAGCCGGTTTCTGCGCAACATTTCGAAGCTTCACAGGGTGCATCTTTTGAAGATGGTCTGATCTCTGCACTTGAAAGCGAGCTTTCTCCTGACCCGGTCGTAGAACCTTCTCCTATAGGGGAGCAATATTCTGTTGCTGATGATCCGGTCGAAGGTGTTGCGTCCGATGAGGTCGCTGCACTTGACTCGCAGACTGATTTCGAAAGCCTGGAAAACGCGCTTGCTGCCGAGCTACAGGATGAAGTCATATCAACTCCTCAACAATCGCAGGAAGCAGTTCAGCAGATGCATGAGCAATTTCATGCAGAAACTGCATTTGAGCTTCCTCAGGAAATTGAAGAGGATATGGCAACACAGCCCGGAGTTGTTGAGCCCCAACACGATGCCGGGCATTCAGTCGATGAGGACCTTGGAGCAGCATTTGCAAATGAATTCGAGCAAATGCTGGCTCAGGATAGTCCAATTGGCCAGGAAACATCTGAGCTTGGCGATTTCGCAGAACAAATGTCGCAAGCACAGGCGCCCGAGCAAAATGCCGGTCTGACAGCAGCGGCGGTGGCGACTGCAGCATCTGCTTCCGATGGTCCAAAAACACTACAAGAACTCGACTTTGGATCGGCTTTTGCCGAAGAGTTGGGTGTGGAAGAGGTTTCTGAAATCAATGGCTGGGAAGATGGCGCTACTGAGGCTGCCCAGGCTGAATTTTCAGACGCATTGCAACATGGCGAGCTTCCCGCCGATTATGGTGACCCTGGCCATTCTGGCGAGATACCTGCGGTACCAACCGAGGCAATGGTCCATTCAGAAGCGAATGAGCAGAAGAGCGGTTCAAGCCTCAAGTACGCGATGGCTGCACTAGTCATAGCGCTTTTCGCTGGCACAATTTTCGCCGGCTACGGCTTCTTGGGTGGAGAAGGTGCAGATGACGGTGGAGAACCACAAGTCATCAAGGCTGAAACTGATCCAATCAAGGAAAAACCTGAAGACCCTGGCGGGCGCGTCGTCGCCAATCAGGACAAGGCCTCTTATGAAAAGGTTGAGGGCAATGAGGATGCGGGCGCTGCTCAAGAGAGCTTGATCTCCAACACCGAAGAACCGGCGGAAATTATTTCCACTGGCGTGAACGATGGTCCGACAGAAACGCCTACAGTTGAAACCAATCTTGCCGAGAAAACCGATGAAAGACTGACCGGTGGCGGCGAGGCAGATGAAGGCGAAGCGGCACCTACAGCAAATTCGGAAGTGACGCCCCGAGTGGTACAAACTGTGACCGTCAAGCCGGATGGAACAATTGTCCAATCAGCGCCGTCAGTTCCGAAGGTTGCCGAAGCAGTCACTGGAGCAGCGACCGAGCTTGCATCAAATACACTTGCTACTGTTGAGGACGCGACGACAAATCTTACAGAGACCTTGCGTTTGGAGCCAAAACCTGTCGAGACCGAAGTAATTAAAAAGCCGGAATCTATTGATGGTGCCAGGTCCACCGGTAATACGGCGGTCCCAGTTGCCAGCCCGTTACCAAAGCCTGTTGTAAAGCAGGAGCCAAAACCGGTTCAAACAGCTGCGGTGAAACCTGCTGAACCTGCAACACCCGCTGCCGTGAGGAAAAGCGAATGGGTCGTGCAAGTCTCTTCCCAGCGTTCACCAGAGGCAGCTCAAGCTTCGTTCCAGAATCTGCGAAACCGTTTTGGCCTCCTTCAAGGGCGTCCAATGTCCATTCAGCGCGCAAACGTAAATGGTGCCACATTTTATCGCGTCAGAGTGCAAACTTCATCGAGAAACGATGCGAATCAGCTTTGTACAAATCTGAAAGCAGCAGGTGGTAGCTGCTTCGTAACCCGCTAAAAATACTTGATTTAACATCCAAATTCAGTGGAGAGGCCGGATATTCCGGCCTTTTTCTTTGGGTAGAAGTGCTTTCGCTGTTAGATTCTCCGCATGAGAATCAGTCCAGTCATATTTGGGTGCAAGTCAACTCGGCTTTCAGATGAAGAGAAAGCCTTTTATCGCGCGGTCCAGCCATGGGGCTTTATTGTATTCTCGCGCAATGTTGAGACACCTGACCAGCTCACGGCACTCGTGGAAGAACTCAAGTCTTGCGTAGACCATGAGGAAGTCGCTGTTTTGGTTGATCAGGAAGGAGGGCGCGTTCGTAGGTTAAGACCTCCCCATTGGCCGGAATACCATAGCGCCAGAGTAATCGGCGATCATTATTGTGAGAACCCGGAACGGGGTAGGCGGATTGCCTGGCTGCAATCGCGCTTGATGGCATTTGATCTCGTAAAGCTTGGGATTAATGTCGATTGTCTGCCCGTATTGGATGTTCCGGTACCTGGTGCCCATGATGTCATTGGCGACCGTGCCTACGCCAGTTCGGTATCGCCGATCAGTGATATGGGTCGTGAAGCGGCACAGGGAATGCTGGATGGTGGTGTACTGCCGGTTATAAAACACATTCCGGGTCACGGCCGATCAATGGTCGATAGCCATCTCGATCTGCCACGGGTCGAAACCGATCTGGACACACTCAAGCAAACTGATTTCGAACCGTTCAAACTCCTTGCAGACATGCCTGTCGCAATGACGGCACATGTGATTTATGAGGCGATTGATGCTTCAGCACCTGCAACCACGTCGAAGCCGGTGATCGATGGTATCATTCGGGATTATATCGGTTTTGACGGGCTTTTAATGTGTGATGATCTGTCGATGAAAGCACTTTCTGGGGATTTCTCACAAAGGGTGCAATCATCTTTTGCTGCCGGGTGTGATGTTGTGCTTCATTGCAATGGCGAAATGGATGAAATGCGGCAGGTTGCGGATGCGCTTCCCGAGTTCGGGAATGAGGCATTCAAACGGGTTCAACGGGCAACACAATATTGGGCGGCATCTGGAGCAGATGACGAGAGTGCCTTGCGCGATGAATTTGAGCGGCTTTGCCGGTCATCTGAATACAAGTCTGATCCAACGGAAGCGCACCTTTGAGCGAGCAGGATAACAACGAGCACCCACCATTGCCTCTTTCCGATCAGGAATGGGAAGACGCCAATGGTCCGTCTTCGGATGAGCAGTTGAAGGTGGATGTCGAGGGGTTCGAAGGCCCTCTGGACCTGCTTCTGGAATTGGGGCGTCGACAAAAGGTTGATCTTGCTAAAATTTCCATTCTTGCATTGGCGGAGCAATATCTCGAGTTTATTGAGAATGTTCGAAAAATGCGGATTGAACTGGCTGCCGATTATCTGGTCATGGCCGCATGGCTCGCCTTTTTGAAGTCGAAACTGCTTCTCCCCAAAGAGGAAGATGACACAGCCGAGATGAGCGGTGAAGAGATGGCGGCTGTGCTGGCATTTCGCCTCCAACGGCTGGAGGCCATGCGTGAAGCAGGTAAAAACATTATCAATCGCAATCGTTTGGGCAGAGACTTCTTTGCCCGCGGCAATCCCGAACCAATTGTTGTTGACAGAAAAAAGGAATATTCCGCTACGCTTTATGATTTGCTGAGCGCCTATGCGACGCAGAGACAACGTACCAGTGTTTCCCATGTTACGATTGCAAAGCGTGAAGTTTGGTCACTTCAGGATGCGCGGGATATCCTGACCAGAATGCTGGGTCATTTTGGTGATTGGACTGATCTGACGTCATTCCTTCTTCCTTACATTCCGGAACCGGAAATGCGGAACACCATTGTTGCAAGCTCCTTTGCTGCAACGCTGGAACTTGTACGTGAGGGAAAAATGACCATGCGCCAGGAAGGTGCATTTGAGCCCATTTATCTGAAAGCGCAGCCCGAAGGTGGTGGCGCAGGAAAACTTACCGAAAACAGGAGTATCTGACCATGGCACAGGGAACCGAAGCGAAAATTCTTCCGTTTAACCCCGGTGCGGAGGAGCGTACGATTGGTAGAGAAATGCAGGAGCAAATGCGAATTGTTGAAGCAATCGTTTTTGCATCCAGCGAGCCGGTTTCTGAAAAAGCGATCATTGACCGACTTCCTGAAGGTGCGGATATTGCTCCTTTGTTGGAAGAGTTGCAGCGCGCATACTCAACGCGTGGGGTGAACCTTGTAAAAGTAGGGGATTGTTGGGCATTCCGGACAGCAGATGATCTCGGCTTCTTGCTGCAGAGGGAAGCGGTGGAATCGAAGAAACTCTCTCGGGCCGCACTCGAAGTCATGGCGATCATTGCCTATCATCAGCCGGTGACGCGAGCCGAAATCGAAGAAATTCGAGGAGTTGCCACTTCCAAAGGCACGCTCGATGTTCTTCTGGAGACTGGTTGGATAAGAATGCGCGGTCGCCGCAAAACCCCCGGTCGTCCGGTAACCTATGGTACAACACTGGAATTCTTGGATCAGTTTGGGCTTGAAGAGCTCAAAGATTTGCCAGGTATGGAAGAGTTGAAGGGCGCAGGGTTATTGCGGTCAGAAGTGCCTGCCAATTTTGTAATTCCTGTTCCGAATGACAGTCCTGAACTGGGAGAAGATGAAGATCCTTTAACCGTTGACGACATTGAAGAACTCGGATTGTTGACGCCAATGGGTGAAGAAGAGGGATAGTCTTTCCCTAAAAGGCCCGTTATACCTCCGTCAGAAATGAAAACGGTATGACCCGGATGGGCCACTGACATATGTCTGAGAGTACACTGCTTAAACCTGCGAGCACTTCGGGTGCGCCAACAGGCACAAAAGGCTGGCACCCACGAAAGTCTGCGGGCGTTTCCTTCGCACTGGGCATGCGGTTGGAAAACATCAGCTATTCTGTGGATGGTGAGAAAATCCTTGATGACATCACGCTGGAGGTTGAGCCCGGGCAAGTTGTCTGCCTGTTAGGTCCTTCCGGTTCTGGAAAAACTTCATTGCTTCGCATTGCTGCCGGATTGATCGAAGGTGCATCGGGCAAAGTGTTGATAGATAACCGCGTTGTCGCGGATGGCAGCAGTTCCGTTCCTCCTGAAAAGCGTGGGGTAGGCTTGGTGTTCCAGGATTATGCCCTGTTTCCGCACCTCACCATTGGTCAGAACGTCGAGTTTGGCCTGACTGCGATGAGCCGTTCCGAAGCCAGGGATCAGGCGAAACGTGTCTTGTCCCGTGTAGGTCTGGACAATCGCGCCGATGATTATCCGCATGTTTTGTCGGGCGGTGAGCAGCAACGTGTTGCACTGGCGCGCGCTCTGGCACCGCGACCGGGAATACTGCTGATGGACGAGCCATTTTCGGGTCTTGATTCACGGTTGCGCGATCAAATTCGCCAGCACAGCCTGGATTTGTTGCGCGAAACCAGATCAACGGCAATCATTGTCACCCATGATGCAGAAGAAGCATTGCGGGTAGGGGATCAAATCGCGCTGATACAGGACGGCAAACTGGTGCAACAGGGGAGCGGTAGAGAGATGTACTACAATCCAAAAAACCTGTTCGTTGCCGCATTTTTCTCCGAGATCAACATCATTCCCGCCGACATTGGCAAGGGCGTTGTAACCACCTTGTTTGGACAACAGGCATTTGATGAGGATAACGGTGCTGAGGCATTCGCTGCGATCAGGCAATCCGACATTAATATTGCCGGTTATGTAAAAGGCGATCCCGGATTGCCCGGACGGATTGTGTCGCGCCGCTTTTTGGGAACTTCCGAGCTACTGAATGTGGCAGTTGAAGGCCTCAATGAACCTCTTCAGGTCAGGGTAAAACCAGGTATTTTGCAACGGGACGAAACAGATGTGCTGTTAAGCGTTGACCCCGATTTGATGATGATTTTCCCGCAAACTGACAAATAGCTCTGGTAACCATAGTTTCGTTAGCCTATTTAACGAGAAAGGGACCGCTTGCCGATACCCATGTGAAAAGGGTAAGGTCCGGTCAAATCGTAGCCATCCGCCACTTGAATGCGGATGACGAATCGGGAGTAGAAAATGAATATTGGTGTTTGGCAGATTGTCATTATTGCGGTCGTGGTCGTGCTGCTTTTTGGTCGTGGCAAGATTTCCGAACTTATGGGTGATGTTGCAAAGGGCATTACATCATTCAAAAAGGGTCTGAATGAAACCGATGACGCAGCAGAAACCATCGAAGCGAAAGCGTCAGAAGTGGTGAAAGAAGCCAAGGACGAAACCAAAGCCAGCTGAATAGCTCTCGCTTTGAGGTTTGCTCCCCCGCAATTGCGTGGGATTCTTCAGTTCCTTCTCCGCGGAAGATAGCCTGTGTTTAGCAACTTTGCATGGTCAGAAATGTTGGTGATCGCCGCAGTGGCGATTATTGTCGTGGGTCCCAAGGATCTGCCCGGCATGTTGCGTTCGCTTGGAAAAACCATTGGTGGTGTAAAACGGATGGCTGGTGATTTCCAGCGTCAGTTCAATGATGCCATTCGAGAAGCCGATCTGGACGAGGTGAAAGACCTTACATCCACCAAGGGGTTTGGCCCTCTTGAAGATGCCCGGAAATCGATGGAAGAGTTTGCTCAGACAATACAGGATCCGGTGAGTTCCGAACCAGAGATTGAAGCTCCAGCGGAAAAGAAGGAAGCCGAACCGGTCAAGAAGCCGGCAGTAAAAAAGGCAACTGCAAAGAAGCCTGCGGCACAGGCGCAATCTGCCAAAACTAAAGCGGCACCAAAAAAACCTGCAGCGAAAAAAGCAGCTCCACGCAAGACTACAGCGCGTAAAACTGCGCCGAAAAAGCCTGCTGCTGGCGCCAAGAGCACGACATGAGCACTGAAGAAAACATTGATGACAGCAGTGCTCCTTTGATTGAGCATTTGATCGAACTGCGTCAACGATTGATGTATGCCGTGATCGCGATCGCTGTTCTGTTTCTGGTCTGTTTTTATTTTGCAGACGAGATTTTCAACATTTTGGTCATTCCCTATCAACAGGGTGCAGGGACTGCTGATGTGCAATTCATCTTTACAGCGCTACAAGAAAAGTTCTTTGTAGATGTGCGGATAGCGTTTTTTGGAGCGTTGTTCCTGGGCTTTCCGGTAATTGCGACACAAATCTACAAGTTTGTTGCGCCCGGCCTTTATAAGAATGAAAAAGGCGCATTTCTGCCGTTTCTTGTAGCAACGCCAATCTTGTTTTTTGCGGGTGCGTGCCTTGTTTATTTCCTGATTATGCCGCTTGCGACCTCATTCTTCCTAAGCCTCGAACAGGCAGGGGGAGATGGCCAGGCAGAGATTACCAACTTGCAAAGCGTCCGCGCTTATCTCGATTTGATCATGTTGTTGATCTTCGCGTTTGGTCTGGTCTTCCAGCTTCCGGTTGCTATAACACTTCTCTCGCAAGCCGGACTTGTTCGTGCTGAAACTCTTGCTGACAAGCGCAAATATGCAATTCTGGGAGCGTTTGTGGCAGCAGCAGTTCTGACACCGCCAGATCCGGTCAGCCAGCTTGGTCTTGCGATCCCGACCATACTCCTCTACGAAGTGTCCATTCTGGCTGCACGTCGGATTGAAAAACGCCGGGAAGAGCGGGAAAAAGCGTCCGAATCGGATAACACTGACCTCACATCATCCTGATACAGCAGTTTGGTACCACAATTGCTGAATTACTAACCTCATTATTGGTAAACTAATGTTTGATATCAAATGGATACGGGAAAATCCTCAAGTATTTGATGAAGGAATGCGAAAACGCGCATCCGAAGTAAAAGCTGTTGAGTTGATTGCCCTCGATGACGCCCGTCGCGAACATATTGCGAAACTTCAAGAGGCTCAGACCCGCCGCAATGCGGCTTCCAAGGAAATCGGCCAGGCAATGGGCGCTGGCGATGCGGAAAAAGCTGAAAAGCTGAAAGCCGAAGTTTCAGAAATCAAGGCTTTCATTCAGGGCGGCGAAGATGAAGAACGCAAATTAATCGCTGCTTTGACAGATGCACTATCAGCGATCCCGAATATCCCACTGGACGACGTGCCAGAAGGCGAGAATGAAGCGGGCAACGTACTCTACCGCAGTCATGGTGAGGCGCCAAATGTGGGAAATCATGCCAAGGAGCATTTCGATATAGGCGAAACACTTGGTGACATGGATTTTGAAGGAGCAGCGGCGCTCTCTGGCAGTCGCTTTGTTGTTTTAAAGCGCAACATTGCCCGTCTTGAACGCGCGCTTGGCCAGTTCATGCTGGACATGCATACGCAAGAACATGGCTACACGGAAGTATCTCCGCCTTTGTTGGTGCGAGATGAAGCGCTTTACGGGACCGGTCAATTGCCCAAATTTGCCGAAGACCTTTTCAAAACCACTGATGGACGTTGGATGATACCGACTGCGGAAGTGCCGCTCACCAACCTGGTACGAGAACAAATTCTCGATGGCAATGAACTGCCTTTGCGCTTCGCGGCTCTTACGCCATGTTTCAGATCAGAAGCTGGTTCTGCTGGCCGGGATACGCGTGGAATGTTGCGGCAACACCAGTTCCAAAAGGTTGAACTTGTATCCATCACAAAGCCCGAACACTCATTGGATGAGTTGGAGCGGATGCTCGATAGTGCAGAAGCTGTTCTGAAAAGGCTGGATATTCATTTCCGCACCATGACTTTGTGTTCCGGGGACATGGGGTTCTCAGCCCGAAAAACCTACGATATCGAGGCATGGCTGCCCGGTCAGGGTGCATATCGCGAAATTTCGAGCTGTTCAGTTTGCGGCGATTTTCAGGCCCGCCGAATGGCCGCGCGATACCGGCTTGAAGATGGAAAGTCGATTGGTCATGTTCATAC
>JASJDO010000108.1 GCA_030065115.1 Rhizobiaceae bacterium
ACTGGAACGTTTCTCTTTGGGGAAAGCGCCGTGCATTCACAGAGCATGTTGAAAAGCTGGCTGAACTGGTTTCTGAAAAAACCAATGGCGACTTCAAGATAAACATCTCTTATGGCGGCTTGTCCAAGAACCGTGAAAACCTCGATGGTATTTCAATTGGTGCGTTTGAAATGGCCCAGTTCTGCGCTGGTTACCATCGTGACAAGAACCCTACGATTACCGTGCTTGAACTGCCATTCCTCGGCGTTTCCACTTTGGAAGAAGAAGTGAAGGTGGCAACTGCGGTGTATAATCATCCGGCAGCTCAGAAAGACCTTGCTCGCTGGAATGCGAAGTTGCTTATGACTTCTCCGATGCCGCAATACAATGTGGCCGGTGTGGGAGATGCGCCAACCGATCTCGCAAGCTTTGAAGGCATGCGTATTCGTGCAACCGGGGGGCTTGGTAATGCGTTCAAAACCGTTGGCTCTACACCCACATCAGTGACTGCCACTGAAGCTTATACAGCGCTTGAGTCTGGTGTTGTGGATTCTGTAGCATTTGCCCAGCATGCGCACCTTGCTTTTCGCACCATTGATATCGCGAAATGGTGGACTGCAAACCTGAACCCCGGAACTGTGAATTGCCCGGTTGTGGTCAATACGGATGCTTATTCAGCTCTTTCAGATGATCATCGCGCGGCGCTGGACAGCTCAATCGAGCCTGCGATCCAACATTATCTCGACAATTATGCGAAGCTCCTTGAAAAGTGGGAAGGAATTCTCGCTGAAAAGGGCGTCCAAAAGGTTGAGTTTAGCGACGAGCAGATTGCTGCTTTCCGTGCAAAAGCGGCTGATCCTGTTCGTGAGCAGTGGCTCAAAGACATGGAAGCTGCAGGCGTTCCGGGGCAAGAGCTTTATGACCTTGTGAAGTCAACACTCGGCAAATAAGCTGCTAATCGCCTCGCGCTGGTTTTGGCGCGAGGCACTTTTCTCAAACACCGGGGGAAGCCATGTCCGCGACCGGCAATGTCAGGACGGATAGCTCGTTGCTGTCCAGACTTGACCAGAATCTCTTCAAAATTGAATCGCTTCTGAATCTGTTTGCCGGGCTGATTACACTCGGTGTCATGTTCATCGCGGTTGGTAATATTGTTGGCCGGTATCTTGGATACCCGGTCCCAGGCTATATCGACTATATGGAGCAGGCAGTGCCAGCGATTGCCATACTCGGCATTGCATACTGTCAACGGCTTGGTGGTCATATTCGTATGGACATCGTTGTAGGCGCACTGAAGGGGCGCATTCTCTGGTTTGCTGAATTTCTTGGTGTTCTCTTGATGTTGCTTATCACGGCAGTTCTGATTTACGGGTCCTGGGATCATGCAGCGCGAGCCATTAATCTTGGCGATTCAACGGTCGATATTAATCTGCCGACCTGGCCAACCAAAATCCTGTTTCCAATTCTGTTTGCCATTCTCTCGGTACGGTTAGCCATCCACGTGATTGCCTACTTCAAGGCAATGCAGACAGGGGAAAGTGAGCCAGTTGGGGTTCCGTTGATTGAAGACGTGGCCGAACAAACCAAACGGGAAGCTGAGACAGTTTCCGGGCTTGAAGAGGAGCAGGGGAAATGACTCCGATTGAAGTATCCCTTGTTCTGGCTGGCGTCCTCGTTTTCCTCGTGATTATCGGCATGCGCGTTGCATTTGCGACCGCGCTGATAGGGATTGTGGGGCTCTTCATTATTTTTGCCTATGATAAAGGGCAGGGCGAGTTACGTGGATTCATCACAACAATGAAAATTGTGGGGCAAATCCCGCATTCCAAAACTGCTGCCAATGTGCTTGGTCTTATACCGACATTTATCCTGATCGGCTATCTGGCCTATTATGCAGGCCTTACAAAAGCACTATTTGATGCCGCCAAGAAGTGGGTTGGTTGGGTTCCGGGCGGTCTTGGCGTGGCAACCGTATTCGCAACAGCTGGCTTTGCCGCTGTTTCAGGTGCTTCTGTGGCAACCTCAGCCGTATTTGCGCGCATCGCCATCCCCGAAATGCTGAAGGTCGGCTATGACAAGCGCTTTGCTGCCGGTGTTGTGGCAGCAGGCGGGACGCTGGCTTCGCTTATCCCTCCATCAGCAATCCTCGTTATCTATGCGATCATCACCGAGAGCTCCGTTGGACAATTGCTTCTGGCAGGCTTTATTCCCGGATTTGTGTCAGCCTTGATCTACGCTGCTCTTGTCATCGGTATGGCGAAGCTCAAAAAGGATCTTGGTCCTCCGGTTGGCGGTTATTCATGGGGCGAACGCTTTGCTGCCTTGCCTGGTTCGCTGCCGATCTTTGCGGTTGTAGGCATAATTATCTTTTGCATCTATGGTGGTTTTGGAACCCCAACTGAAGCCGGAGCGCTCGGAGCTTTTGTGGTTTTCGTCGTCGCGCTTGCACAAGGCATGAAGTGGGACCAGCTCAAGGGAGCGCTGATGGAAGCTGCCAAGCTTTCGGCTATGATTTTTACCATGATCTGGGGCGTGTTGATTTACGTACGCTATCTTGGATTTGCAGATTTACCGGGAGCGTTTGCTGGGTGGATTTCGTCACTCGATCAACCAGCGATGGTGACGCTGATGTTCATCCTGCTGGCCTATGTGGTTTTGGGGATGTTTATGGATGCGATTGGAATGCTGTTGCTGACCCTTCCGGTAACGTTCCCTGCTGTTATCGCGCTAAATGGCGGTCTGGACGTAACCGCAGCAGACTCGGCGTTGGGCATGACCGCAGATGAAGTCTCGATCTGGTTCGGGATCATCGTCGTAAAAATGGCTGAGCTGTGTCTGATCACGCCACCCATTGGCCTGAACTGTTTTGTTGTGGCCGGAGTTCGCGATGACATTACGGTTCAAGACGTGTTCCGCGGTGCTTCTCCGTTCTTTATTGCTGATGTCGCAACGGTGGCGGTTTTGATTGCCTTTCCCGGCATTGTGCTCTGGTTGCCGAGGATCATTGCGGGGTAGTCAGCAGAAAAGGCTTAGAGGCTACCCATCTTAACGGAAAGTCAGGCGGCGCGTTCGTTCGCAGCAGACAAAAAGAACTCGGCAATCTGTTTCGCGAATTTGGGTGTATCATTGGAAATGTGCAAGCCTTCCAATGCCTTGTCGGCTTGATCATCCGGAATGCCGTTGCCGCGCCTCTGTGCAATGAGTTCTTCGACGAACTGAGGTGAAAATTCAGGATGCGGCTGAATGCTGATCGCCGGTCCTTTGTAGGCAAGTCCAGCATATTTGCAGAAATCTGATGATGCGGTTACACGCGCCTCTGGCGGAAGTTCCACCACCTGATCCTGGTGCACTGCCAGCAGTGTACTGGTACTGCCATCCTCATGTTCGTATGTATGTTGACCGAGGCCCCACAAACCGCCAAACTTTTCTACTTTTCCGCCAAGTGCCTGGGCCATGATTTGATGGCCAAAGCAAACACCAACCAATGGAATGTTCTTTTTGTAACTGTTTCGGATCAATTCCTCTAGCGGAGGTATCCACTCATGGTCTTCATAAGCGCCGTGTTTTGATCCGGTTATCAACCATCCGTCGCAATCTGCTTCGGACGCCGGAAATTGGTTTTGTACCACTGGATAAGCCTGGAACTGGAAACTGTAGCCTTCCAGTAGTTTGGCGAACATATCCGGATATTCGCCGAATTCGTCCGTCAGATTTTCATTGACCATCCCGGTTTGCAGAATTCCAATTTTCATGGGCTGTCCGTAATATCTGTCTGCGAAAAACGAAGTTTTTCCGCCGTTAGCTGATCATACCTATGCCTATTTCGGGCATTCTTCAACTGCATGTTTGCCAAGTTGATGCTGATCGTCTGGAACGGGTTTGAGTTCGGCGCGTTCGAATTGCGTCGACAACGGGTTGAAACGCCTGGGAAATATGCGGATGTGTCCAATTGAATGTGTCTGATTAACCGCATTTTAAGGCAGGTTCTGTATGAAAATCGAGGTAGATTTTTTAGGGTCGGTGAGAAATGGCATTTCAAGGAACAGAAATATCCCCTGTTGTCGCTAAGATCATGGCAGACAAACGTGATGCCAAGCGCGTTAAGTCCGTTTTTTCTGCAAGTCTGCATCACGATGGAATGTTCTATGCCCATTGTATCATCAAAGACGTTTCTTCAACCGGCATGAAACTCCAGCTGAACAATAAAGTTGATCTACCAGAAGAATTTGAAGTGAAAACACCTGCCATGACAGAAACTGTTCTTGTCCGAAGAGCGTGGACACGCGGAAATGAATATGGCGTAGAATTTATTCAGACCACTAACTAATCAGATCCTTCCGAGACGGTTCCTTTTTCCCAGGCTTACAACCTTTTCCCAATAGTCTTCAAATCTGTTTGCCAAAACACAGGCGACCTGTAGAAATAACCTCCTGTCCACAAACCGGGTTTTGGAGGTCTGATGTCGCACCGCTATTCGAAATACAAGAAACTCAAGATCGGTTATCCTGCTGACCGGATTCTAACGATTACCTTTGACAATCCGGAATCATACAATTCGGTGGATGCGGAAACCCATACCGAGCTCACTGAGATTTGGCGTGATATCGATGCTGATGACAAAACCCATTGCGTTATCGTTACGGGGACGGGTAGGGCATTTTCATCCGGCGGTGATTTTGACTGGATAGAGCGCATGACCGAAGACCATCGCGAGGTCATGAAGACGTGGAAAGAGGCCAAGGATCTCGTCTATAACATGATCAATTGCAACAAGATTGTTATTTCTGCAATTAATGGCCCCGCTGCCGGGGCAGGGCTTGTTGTTGGCCTGTTGGCGGACATTTCCATTGCCGGCAAAGCGGCCAGAATTGTCGATGGTCATCCCCGCCTTGGCGTTGCCGCAGGCGATGTGGCAGCGATCATCTGGCCGCTATTATGTGGCATGGCAAAAGCGAAATATTACCTGCTTTCCGGAAAGCCCCTGACAGGTGAGGAGGCGGAACGTATTGGCCTGGTTTCTTTGTGTGTAGACGATGATGCGCTCCAGCAATCAGCGCTTGATACGGCGCAGGAAATGGCGCAAGGCTCCCAAAGCGCGCTTCGTTGGACAAAGTATTCGCTTAACAATTGGCTTCGGCAGGCAGGCCCAATCTTCGATACGTCAACCGCACTAGAGATGCTCGGATTTTTGGGGCCGGACGCAAAGGAAGGTTTAGCGTCACTTAAAGAAAAACGTGCGCCGAAGTTCGATCCCGATTGTCCGCTTTGATTTGGATTATCAATATATTGGATAAATGGTGCCCGGGGGCGGAATCGAACCACCGACACGGGGATTTTCAATCCCCTGCTCTACCCCTGAGCTACCCGGGCAACGGGTTTAGGCGACGCAAATCCACCATGGGTGAGGCGGGTTATAGGCCTAAGACCCATGCCTGTCCACCCCGTTTAGCCGCTATTTTCCAACTATTCTTCTTCCGCAAATGGTTGCTCCTGCGAAGCCAGAACATAACCCCCCGAAAACCACCGATGGAGGTCCATTTCGCTGCATCTTTTGGAGCAAAATGGATAATAGGTGCGGGCAGAAGCAAGGCTGCAATTGGGGCAGGAAACAGCTTTGCGAAGCGGCTCAACGTCTGCAACCATCAGATACCACTCCGGTTCGTCCAATTGAAATGGACCGGATATCCCTCGCTATTAATCAGCGAAATCGCCTCATATAGCGGAAGGCCAACAACATTGGTGTATGAGCCCACAAGCTTCACAACAAAACTGCCTGCGATGCCCTGTATTGCATATCCACCCGCTTTGCCGCGCCACTCACCACTGGCAAGATAGGCCTCCATTTCATCGCGCGAAAGGCGTTTGAAACGAACCCGGGTTTCGACCAGCCTGTGTTTCATGGAACCACTGGCGGAAACAAGTGTAATGCCTGTGTACACCCGATGATTTCGGCCCGACAGCAATCTTAGTGAATTTGAAGCTTCGTCCAGCATTTCAGCTTTTGGAAGCACTCTACGCCCCATGCCGACAACAGTGTCAGCGGCCAAAATTATACTGCCCTTCATCTCCTCTGAGCGATTGACATTCTCCAGAGCAAGCTCGGCCTTCTCGCGCGCCAGACGCTTTGCCAGAGACCGGGGCACTTCCCCTTTCTTAGGCGTTTCATCAGCATCAACCGGCGACAGAAATTCCGGATCAACTCCTGCCTGCTGCAGCAACTGCAGACGCCTTGGAGAGCCAGAAGCCAAAACCAGTTTTGGGATTGCCGCCATCGAGCCGGTGCCGCTTTACTTGAAACGGTATGTGATACGACCTTTTGTCAGGTCATAGGGGGTCATCTCGACCAGCACTTTGTCTCCAGCCAAAACACGGATACGGTTTTTCCGCATGCGACCGGCTGTATGTGCAATAATTTCATGATCATTTTCCAGCTTAACACGAAACGTTGCGTTTGGCAGCAATTCCGTCACAACGCCTGGAAATTCGAGTACTTCTTCTTTGGCCATTCTACCTCTTTAAGACTACTTTTCTGCAAAGCCTGAAAGCTGTCGCAAATTTGCGCGAACCTATAACAGGCTTTGATTGATTTGAACACTCCAACCCCTGATTTTCTGGGCACCCAGGTAAAGCCCTAACCAAATCGTTTTTTGATACGCGCTTCAAGCTGTTCACGGGTTTCGCGATAAGCAGCGAGAACCTCCTCACGCCTGCCAAGTGCAATGGATGGGTTTACCGTCTCCCAAAACTCAACCTCAACCGCTTCGTCCTTGAAGAAATCCAGCGTGGCGTCGTGTGCCTGTTGCGTCAACGTGATGACAAGATCAACAAAATGATCCTCAAGCTCATCCAGCGTTTCCGGCTCATGTTCGGATACATCGATCTTGCGCTCGGCCATCACGGCTTGCATAAAGCCGTCCTCATCGCCCTTGTGAATTCCCGCCGATTGGGCGTAAATCCTGTCACCATAAAGGTCACGCACCAAAAATTCGGCCATGGGTGAGCGAATCTGATTCATGTTGCACACAAACAAAACAGATTTCGGCATCGGATTGCTGCTCAAGGTGTCACCCTTTCCAATGCAACACGCAAATCAGCGTGAACAGTCGGCGCGCAGTGTCAAAATCCATCTCGATCTTGCCCTGAAGTCGGTCATTGAGCGTTTGCGACCCTTCATTGTGAAGTCCTCTTCGCCCCATATCGATGGCCTCGATTTGGCTCGGAGATGAAGTCCGGATTGCTTCATAATAGCTTTCACAAATCAGGAAGTAATCCTTGATGACTTTCTTGAACGGTGTCAGCGACAGAACGTGGGTTACGACCTTTTCATCATTCTCACGGCTGATATCAAACACCAATCGCGATTCGACAACCGAGAGAACCAGTTTGTAAGGGCCATCGTTTTCATCCCCTACCGGCTTGAATGTATTGTCTTCAATCAGGTCAAAAATAGCGACGGCGCGTTCGTGCTCAACATCAGGTGTTGCCCGGCCGATAGAAGCATCGTCCAGAGATACATCCACCAATCGATTGATGTTGTCACCTTCCTGCACTTTCGGGCCCTCCAGTCGCCCCAATCATCATTCGCTCACCGATTGCTGCGAATTGCAACCGATTTCCTGTGCGCTTCAAGCCCTTCCACTGTCGCAAGTGCCTCTGCAGCCGGACCAATCTCCTGCAATTGCTCAGGCCCACATCGCAGAATGGAGGTTCTCTTCACATAGTCAAGCACTGAAAGACCCGATGAGAAGCGAGCAGACCGAGAAGTCGGCAAAACGTGATTCGATCCTCCAACATAGTCACCAATCGCCTCAGGTGTATAGCGACCAAGAAACACTGCGCCTGCATTGCGGATTTTCTCAAACAACGCTTCAGGATCTTCAGTCATGATCTCAAGATGCTCTGCAGCGATCCGGTCAGCCAGCGGTGCTGCATCAGCCATCGCTTCGACAACAATGATCGCACCAAAATCTTCCCAGCTCTTTGACGCAATTTCCGTTCTGGGCAGGGTTTTCAACTGCGCTTCAACCGCCTCAGAAACACGCTGCGCAAACGACGCATTATCTGTAATCAGAATAGACTGTGCTGCCGTATCGTGCTCCGCCTGCGCGAGAAGGTCAGCGGCCACCCAGTCCGGGTCATTCTGCTCATTAGCAATCACCAGAACCTCTGAAGGCCCGGCAATCATGTCAATACCAACTGTGCCAAAGACCTGGCGTTTGGCTTCTGCCACAAATGCGTTTCCAGGGCCCACAATTTTCGCGACAGGTGAAATCGTTTCAGTTCCAAAGGCGAGTGCAGCGACCGCCTGCGCTCCGCCTATGCGGTATATTTCATCGACTCCGGCCAATTGGGCGGCCGCAAGTACAAGTGGGTTCAACGCCCCATCTGGTGACGGGACCACCATCACGATCCGCTCTACTCCGGCCACTTTTGCCGGAACCGCATTCATTAAAACTGAACTTGGATAGCTGGCTGTTCCGCCGGGAACATAAAGCCCGACCGCTTCGATTGCTGTCCAACGGGATCCGAGTTCCACACCAATTGGATCCACATACCGGTCATCTTTTGGCATTTGACGCTGGTGATGAGAGCGAATTCGATTGTGAGCGATTTTGAGTGCATCAAGAGTATCTGCAGCAACCTTCGAAACTGCTGCTGAAATTTCCGCTTCAGACACGCGCAAAGTTTCACTGGTCAACTCCAGGCGATCAAATTTGTTCGTAAGCTCAATGAGCGCGTCATCCCCTCTTGAGCGCACATCATCGAGTATTCCCCGGACAACCGATGACACATCATCAGACGCTTCGCGCTTTTGCGCGAGAAGAGATTCAAATTGTTCTGCGAAATCAGAAGACGAAGTGGAAAGTCTTAGCGGCAAAGCAATATCCTAATCATGATTTGGAACGGATTGTGCTTCCCAGGCCGCTGGCATGTCAGCCAATTGCGCCTCAACACATTCCACATCCAGGCGAATGGCACCGTCACCGGCAAACACCAGTTCAATCGTGCCGCTTGGGCTCTCTCCAGCCTCGAACAGAATTGCCAAAAGAGATGTCACCATATCGGGATCGTTGCGATCCAGACCAGAGACTTTGACACTTTGTACCCGCTCAAAATGCAAGACTGAACGGCGTCGCTCCTTCTCACCATTTTTTTCCCAAGCAAACCGATTGACCGTCAGTACAAACCTCTTTTCGCGGGGCAAGTAAGTCATCTCGCCAATTTTCAGAACAGAATCCTGACAACAGGAAGAAATGACTTCAAGGTCCTCTGCATCAAGAGCCATGAGCTTAAGATTTGACATGCGTAATTCGCGCCTTTTGTTCCTGCGCAAAGACCTAGGCTTGAACCGCATTCAGATCAAGCCAAACTGACAATTAGTCTGAAAAAATCAGCCTGAAACACGCTCAATCTGGGCACCGCAGGCAGAGAGTTTCTCTTCGAGGCGTTCAAACCCGCGATCAAGATGATACACGCGGTTAACGGTCGTACGTCCTTCAGCAACCAATCCGGCGATAACCAGAGACACTGATGCACGAAGATCCGTTGCCATCACCTGAGCCCCGGTAAGCTTTTCTACGCCAGTCACTTCTGCATTCTGACCATCAAGTCTGATTTTGGCGCCAAGGCGTGCAAGCTCCTGAACGTGCATGAAACGGTTTTCAAAAATCGTTTCCTTGATATTGGAAACACCTTCCGCCATCGTCATCAAGGCCATGAATTGAGCCTGAAGGTCGGTCGGGAAACCGGGGTAAGGATCAGTCATCACGTCAACTGGTTTCAACCCCTGTCCGTTTCGGGCAACTCGAATGCCCTCATTGGTTGGTTCAATGGTAACACCTGCCTCTACCAGCACATCAAGCGCGTTTTGTAACAAATTCGCTTGCGCGCCCTTAAGCAATACATCACCGCCAGTCATTGCCACCGCCATGGCATAGGTACCGGTCTCAATGCGGTCCGGCAGAACGCGATGCCGGTATCCATGAAGCTCTTCGACCCCGTCTACCGTGATGGTGGACGTGCCTGCACCTGAAATCTTTGCTCCCATGCCTGTCAGGCAGTCGGCAAGGTCTTTCACTTCTGGCTCACGCGCAACATTGCGCAATATGGTCTGTCCCTTGGCAAGTGTGGCTGCCATCAAAGCAACATGAGTTGCACCTACAGAGACTTTCGGGAATGCATAAGTGCATCCTTTCAGGCCATCCGGCGCATCCGCAATAACGTAGCCGGCTTCCACCTTGATTTCTGCGCCCATCGCCTCAAGGCTCTCAATAAATAAATCAACCGGACGCGTGCCAATCGCACACCCACCGGGCAATGAAACACAGGCAGTGCCCATTCTGGCAAGAAGCGGGCCGATAACCCAAAAACTCGCTCGCATTTTTGAAACCAGTTCATAGGGTGCTCGCGTATCGACAATTTCATCCGCAAAGAAATGAATTGTCCTCCCATCGCAACCATTGCCCTTGCGTCGCTTGCCCTCAACCCGATAGTCCACGCCATGATTGCCTAGAATACGGGTAAGTGAATTAACATCCGCTAGATGTGGAACATTTTCGAGGATCAGCGGCTCTCGCGTCAAAAGGGATGCGATCATCAAAGGCAGAGTGGCATTTTTGGCACCGGAAATCGGAATGGTTCCATTAAGGCGGTTTCCGCCGGTTACAACAATGCTGTCCATTTAAATCACCTAATACTATGCTTCGCAACACACCCACAGAACAGGAATGCGCATTAATATCCAGTTAACCCTAAACCATCAACTGCAACTCTCTATGAGAGTTAATAGCGGCAGGATTTGGATCGGAAACTTGCAATCAGCCTACCGGTCTGTTGAAAAATCCCGCGTTCTGAGTTTCATCGAGACTTCGCTGTCTCCATCGCCTTTTTTGAAGCGGCGAGATTGTTGTTTGCGCTTCTTTAGGTTGTCGCGCAAGGCAGATTTGAGCTTTTCACTCTTTTTCTCTTCTTTCATCTTTCAACCACCAGAACGCGACAGCGCAGCTTGCGACTCCACTAAATCATTTTCGGCTATCTTAAAAGGTTTTGTCTTGAAAGCATATAATCAGTATGGCAGAAGGCTCAAATCGTGGCTCTGTCTTACGATCCAATCTCAAGCTGCAGTAGCTCAGTGGTAGAGCACCTCATTGGTAATGAGGAGGTCGAGAGTTCAATTCTCTCTTGCAGCACCATTTCTTTCCCAAATTTGCTAATAAGCATTCGTAAAGTGAGTATCTGAAATCCCAGGCAGACTTTGGAATTGGTGTGAATTGTTCATTGCTGAACACAGAATTTTTTATACTTGCATGGATTGAAAAATTGTCATTGGTCGCTGCATTTACAATTCACTAAACAAGTTGCATTGGGCTACA
>JASJDO010000109.1 GCA_030065115.1 Rhizobiaceae bacterium
ACTCTCGCCGCACTTGCTTTGACAATGGCAATCCCAATGACTGCAACAACTGTAACGCCAGCAAATGCTGGAAGCCGTGACGCCTTTGTTGGTGGACTTGTAGGCGGTGTCGTTGGCGGTGTAATCGGATCATCTCGCCGCAGAAGCCCAGATGTTGTTTATGTTCAACCTCGTCCAGTTTATCGCGAACCTGTTGTCATTCATCGCAGCCACGGCAGCGCACATGTAAACTGGTGCTTGAACCGCTATCGCTCTTACGATGTTCGCACAGATACCTATGTTGCTTTCAGCGGCCGCGTTAAATACTGCAACTCACCATATAACTAAGTTTTTGAGATTGGACCTAGTCCATACCTCCGACAAGAAGCCCGGCCATTGGCCGGGTTTTTTGTAAGCGAAAATAGGCCTGCATCTTTTTTGGAAGTGGTCAATCAACACGCCTTGTGTAACAACTAACCATGCAATCGCTACCTGCGACATCAGAAATTGTAAATCAACTTTCCGGGAAACAACATGAGCAACGTAAATACCCTGTTTCAACCCTTTGTCACGGACAAACTTTCTTTGAAAAACAGAGTTGTTATGGCTCCAATGACACGCACTTTTTCACCCGGAAACATTCCGAACAGCAAAGTTGTCGACTATTATCACCGAAGAGCTGAAGGGGGTGTTGGTCTTATTATCACCGAAGGTACCATCGTTGATCATGTGGCATCCAGCGGTTACCCGAATGTACCGGCATTTTATGGCGATGAAGCTCTGGCTGGCTGGAAAAAGGTGGTTGACGCAGTTCATCAGGCCGGTGGCAAGATCGCGCCACAGATTTGGCATGTTGGTGGCATCCGCAGACCGGGCATCAATCCCGGTGGAGATTCTCCAGGACATAGCCCCAGCGGTATGGCCAAACCTGGAAAAGTAACCGGTCATGCCATGACCCATGATGACATCAAAGATGTTGTGTCAGCATTTGCCAAGGCAGCTTCCGATGCGAAATCTGTTGGATTTGATGCGGTAGAACTTCATGGCGCCCATGGGTATCTAATCGACCAGTTTTTCTGGGACAGAACAAACCAACGCAGTGATGGTTATGGTGGCGATTTAGACACACGTTCTCGGTTTGCCCTTGAAATTGTCAGGGCAGTTAGGGCAGCAGTGGGTGATGATTTCCCGATTATCTTCCGGTTTTCTCAATGGAAACAGCAAGACTATGGCGCCCGTCTATGCGAGACACCTGAAGCACTTGGATTATTTCTCAATCCGCTGGCTGATGCTGGCGTGGATATTTTTCATTGTTCCACCCGACGCTTTTGGGAACCAGAATTTGAAGGAAGCGATCTCAATCTAGCTGGATGGGCGCGTGAACTCACAGGCAAACCAACGATCACAGTTGGGAGTGTGGGATTGAATGCGGATTTTTTACCTGAAGATGGTACGCCCAATTTCAAGGGAGCCGAACCGGCAAGCATAGCCAATTTGCTCGAAAGAATGGAACGCAATGAATTTGACCTGGTAGCAGTGGGAAGAGCGTTGATTGCCAATCCCGATTGGGCAAACAAAATTGCTGATGGCAGAATCACTGAACTCGAAAGCTACAACAAGGAACTGTTGAACGAGTTATACTAGATCGCAACTGAGTATTCTAATGCTAACGCAGACGAGTATTTGAAAACGCCAATATGCGGTCAAAGAAAGTCGGAGCGTCGGAAGCAAATTACAAATTGCTTCCGAGCCTGCGACAAACCTCATCGAGTTGATCGAGCGATTTATACTTGATGCGTATTTCGCCTTTTTCCTTGTCACCATGCCTTAAGTCCACCTTAAGGCCCAAAGCGTCCTCAACCTGTTTTTCAAGTGCACGAATGTCGGCTGATTTCTCAACTTTTGTCTTTGCACCCGAACGTACTGATGTCTCATCCGATCCTTGCGCAATCATTTCTGCCTGACGTACGGAAAGTCCCTGTTCAACAATTCGGCGTGCCAGCTCTTCCGGATTTTCCATCGTGACAAGTGTTCTGGCATGGCCAGCGGACAAGCTGCCATCACTTACGAGCGTTTGCACATTTGCCGGAAGCTTTAACAAGCGGAGCGTGTTGGCAACATGGGAACGGCTCTTACCAATCACCTGAGCAAGATCGTTTTGCGTATAATCATACTCATCAATCAGCTGTTGGTAACCAAGAGCTTCTTCAACTGCATTAAGGTCTGAACGCTGGACGTTTTCAATTATTGCAAGTTCAAGAGCCTGCTTGTCTTCAACATCGCGGATGATGATTGGAACTTCATGGATCGACGCTTTTTGCGAAGCACGCCAACGCCGCTCACCGGCAATGATCTCATATTCAGCGCCGCCAAGATCTTCACCACGCGCCGGCCGCACAAGAATGGGTTGCACAATCCCATGCTCTCGTATGGAGTTACACAAATCTTCCAATTCGCTATCTGCAAACGACCGGCGTGGATTGTTTGGATTGGCGCGAATCTTCTCAATCGGGACGATTCGCTCACCCCGTAGCGGAACAGCAGGCGCTTCTTCGACTGGCGCTTCCTGAATTGGTGTGGATTGCACCGGTTGATCAAGATCACCCATTAATGCCGCGAGACCGCGCCCCAGTCTTTTCTTTGAATTATCTTCGCTCATCTTTTTACCTTTGCTGAAAGTTGGGACCCGAGTACCCGCCTTATGCAGCTATCAATTGTTTTTCCCGCTTGATCACTTCCGAAGCAAGTTGCAGATAGGCCTGACTTCCAGGACATTGCAGATCGTACAGAAGGACCGGTTTTCCATGCGATGGCGCTTCTGAAATTCTCACATTTCTCGGAATAATGGTGTCATATACTTTGTCGCCCATGAACTCACGGACATCATCAACCACCTGGCTTGCGAGATTATTGCGCTTATCAAACATGGTCATGACTATGCCGTGGATCACAAGATTCGGATTGAGACTTTGCTTGACCTGCTCGACGGTTTGCAACAACTGGCTCAAACCCTCAAGTGCAAAAAACTCACATTGCAACGGCACAAGAATTGAATCCGCTGCTGCCATGGCATTGAGCGTCAGCAGGTTCAAAGAAGGCGGACAGTCAATCAAGACATAATCAATGGGCTTGGATATAGGATTATATTCCTTTATTGCATTCTTCAGACGGTATGCCCGGTCGCTCTTGCCCGCAATCTCCATTTCCACTCCCAACAGATCCAAAGTCGAAGGTGAGACAGATAAACGGGGTACCGCCGTCTTCTTTATGGTCTGTTCGAGGGTCGCATCACCAACCAACAAATCATAGGTTGAAGTGCTGCGGTCATCCCGATCAATTCCAAGTCCGGTGCTGGCGTTACCTTGTGGGTCGAGGTCAACCACCAATGCGCGTTTGCCGATTGCAGCCAGAGCCGTCGCCAGATTAATTGCCGTCGTGGTTTTACCCACACCGCCCTTCTGGTTTGCAACGGTCATTACTCTTGGCATTGGCTCGCCTACCCCGAAATTTTCTCTAATTTGCTGATCTCAAGGATAACAGAATCTGCTGAAATCTTGCTCTCATGATTTATCAGATCAAAGCGCCACAAACCATGACAATCTTGCAATTCCGACTCATATTCACGACCTTTGTGGAACAATCCGATTGCGCCTTGAGAGAGCCACTTATCTGAAAGTTCGAGCAAGCCAGGTAATGCAGTTAGCGCTCTGGCTGTCACAATCTCGGGCACAAAATCATCGATCTCGACGTCTTCGATCCTCGATGTGACCACTTTGGCTGTCGCACCCATCTGGCGATTTACCTGCCGAAGAAAGGCTGTCTTTTTATTGTTGCTTTCCACCATAACCAGGGTGCTGTCATCGTAATCAGCCATGATGGCAGCAATCACCAGACCCGGAAATCCACCACCGCTACCAATATCCAGCCAGCGACGAACATCCGGCTTTATCGCCAGACATTGCAGACTGTCAGCTACATGGCGCTGCCAGATTTCATCCAATGTGGATGGTGCGATCAGATTTGTCTTCTTCTGCCACTCTTCCAACCGAGCCACATACAAATTCAAGCGGTCAAAGGCTTCCTCTGACAACGGATAAATCGATCGAAGCTGATCTAGAGCTTTCTGGCTACTCATGAAGCGCTGGCGGCACCACGCTCGTCAGTTCGTTTTGTCAAATGTGCCAGCAGCAATGTGAGTGCAGCTGGCGTCATTCCGTCTATACGGGCTGCCTGACCAATATTATTTGGACGCACAGTGTTCAGCTTTTGCTGAAGCTCGTTCGACAAACCGGGCAGACCCGAGAAGTCAAAGTCTGCGGGAATTGAACGGGCTTCGTCCTTACGCACCGATTCAGCATCTATCTGCTGTCTGGCAATATAAACAGCGTAGCGAGCTTCAATCTCCAATGGCTCAACAACACTCTTGGAAATCTCCGACAATTCTGGCCACACCTCCATCAATCGGGATATCGACATATCATTGTATGAGAGAAGGTCATAAGCGCTTCTTCTTATGCCATCCTCGTTCACCTTCAGCCCACACTTTGCAGCTTCATTTGGTGTAATCGTAAGAGACTTCAGAAGATCGCGTCCTGCGTTCAGGAATGTTTCACGTGAATCATACCAATCTCGCCGCTCTTTAGAAGTAATGCCAAGCTCATTTCCCAGAGGTGTCAGGCGTTCATCTGCATTATCAGCGCGCAGAGACAATCTGTATTCAGCGCGGGATGTAAACATCCGATAGGGTTCAGCAACACCACGTGTAACAAGATCGTCGATCATCACACCGATATAACTTTGGGTACGACTGAATGTGATTCCTTTCTGCCCGCCAGCAAGCCTAGCTGCGTTCAAACCCGCAACCAAACCCTGTGCGCCAGCTTCCTCATACCCTGTTGTACCGTTGATTTGACCAGCAAGGAAAAATCCCTTGATCTTTCTGGTCTCCAAGGTAGGAAGCAGTTCCCGGGGGTCCACGTGATCATACTCTATCGCGTAACCCGGTTGCAGAATAACCGCTTTTTCAAGGCCTGGGATGGTCTTCAGAAACGCCTCCTGAACGCTTTCCGGCAATGAAGTCGAAATTCCGTTGGGATAAACACGGATATCATCAAGTCCCTCGGGTTCAAGGAAAATCTGATGTCCGTCACGTTCCCCAAACTTTACAATCTTGTCTTCAATAGACGGACAATAACGTGGGCCCACGCCATCTATCTGACCGGAATACATCGCAGATCGCTTGACATTGTCCTGAATGATTTTGTGGGTTGCGGGAGTGGTTCTCGTAATACCGCATTCCACTTGCGGATTTTTAATTTCCGCAGTCAAGCTTGAGAATGGCACAGGATCATTGTCAGCGGCTTGCATGTCCAAACCGGACCAATCAATCGTATTTGTATCCAGCCTGGCTGGGGTACCGGTTTTAAGCCGTGCAAGGTTAAATCCGGAACGCTCTAATGTGGCCGACAGTCCGGTACTGGGGTCTTCTCCCATTCTCCCGGCAGGGATCATTTTTTCACCGATATGAATAAGACCTCGAAGGAATGTTCCTGTCGTCAAAACCACAGCACCTGCATGGATTTCCCGTCCATCAGCAAGCACAACGCCAGCGACGCACGAATCTTTAACTATCAAGTCTTCTACAGCGCCTTCATGGATTTCCAGATTTGCGATCACTGAAATCTCTGCTTGCATCGCTTTTCGATACAGCTTGCGGTCAGCTTGGGTTCTGGGACCACGAACAGCGGGGCCTTTTCTCCGATTGAGTAAGCGAAACTGGATACCACCCTTGTCCGCTACACGGCCCATCAATCCATCTAGGGCATCAATTTCCCTGACCAGGTGCCCTTTGCCAAGTCCTCCAATGGCTGGATTGCAGGACATCACACCGATTGTGTCTCTTTTGTGCGTAACCAGCACAGTACGCGCACCAGCACGCGCAGATGCACTGGCTGCTTCCGTACCTGCATGGCCGCCACCGACGACAATCACGTCATATTTGATTGGTTCACTCATACTTGTGTCCATAATATCTCTTCAGATATCCGTCAAAGAGAATCAGATTAAATTTTGTTTCACGTGAAACATGGAAAAATACCGCAAAATGTTTCACGTGAATCATTTGCCAACGCAAAACTCAGAAAAAATCACGTCTAATAAATCTTCCACATCAACCTTCCCCGTCAACCGTCCCAATTCAACACCCGCTAGTCTCGCATCTTCTGCACGAAGTTCCAATTGAGAACCAGAAGCAGAGGCTACATTACGCAGGTACTCAAGAACCCTAACCAGACCATTTCTATATCTCTGTCTCGTAATCAAACCTGAACCTGCGACATCAATCCTGTTAAACACCTCTTCAGATATTTTTTGAATTAGTTCGTCTATGCCCTCACCTGTCTTAACTGAAACCCCGAAGCCTTCGCCGTTTTTCAAGTCCAGTTTGGATTGAACAGCAAGTATCTGCGTATTCGTTTCTAAAAATTCAGGTTCCTCATTTGGACCCTCATGAAGCCATACTATTAAATCACTCTTGGCCGCTGCGTCTTGGGCTCTCCTGATGCCTTCCATTTCGACCATATCTTCAGTTTCCCTCAAACCAGCGGTATCTGAAACAATTACTTTATGCCCATCAATATCGAGATGAACTTCTAATACATCTCGGGTTGTGCCCGCTTGGTCCGTAACAATCGCAACCTCACGTCGAGCCAGACTGTTCAAAAGACTAGACTTACCAGCATTAGGCCTCCCCATCAGTGCAATCCGGAAACCGTCTCGAATAATTTCACCAGCGCGATTGTCACTAAGATGGCATTCTATTTCCTCTATGAGAGTTGTAACCCTCTGAAGGCCTTCAGAGGCAATCTCTTCAGGCACATCTTCTTCATCAGAAAAATCAAATTCAGCTTCAAGCATTGCACGAATAAATATTAGACGTTCCCGCCAACCCTCATACAATTCACGCAAAGCACCCTGACTCTGAGAAAGCGCCAATCTCCTCTGCGCTTCAGTCTCACTAGCAATCAGATCAGACAGTCCATCAACCGCTGTGAGATCAAGTTTGCCATTTTCAAAGGCTCTCCGTGAGAACTCACCTGCTTCTGCCAATCTCACCTGATCATGTTCACATAAACTACCTAGAAGAGCCGAAACTACCGCTCGGCCGCCATGCACTTGAAATTCAACGCAATCCTCACCTGTAAAACTTGCAGGACCTGGAAACCAAAGAACCAAGCCCTCATCTATGATTTCGGAGTTTCGACCCTTAATTCGAAGAAGCTTAGCGCTTCTCGGTTTCAAATTATCAGATACGTGTGTTTTCAGGATATTCCTGGATTGAGGGCCAGAAACACGAATCACCGCAAGACCGCTCGGCAAAGAACCGCTCGATAATGCTACGATTGTATCAATCTGATTTTCCAACATCATCGCTCTTATCAGAACGTGAAATGATAAGTTTTTAAGATTGTTTCACGTGAAACATGAAGTTTTAGACCAGATTCGTTTCTTATCCGAATCAAAATTCAATCGTCACGTATTCATATTATCGAAAAACTCACCATTCGTTTTGGTTTGCTTGATCTTATCGATTAAAAATTCGATCGCATCCGTTGTACCCATAGGTGACAAAATTCTGCGCAGAACAAACACCTTCTGAAGATCTTCTTTGTTGACCAACAGATCTTCCTTCCTTGTTCCAGATTTGAGAATATCCATCGCAGGGTATACACGCTTGTCCGCAACTTTTCGGTCAAGGACAATCTCCGAGTTACCAGTGCCTTTGAATTCTTCAAAGATAACCTCATCCATCCGACTACCAGTCTCAATCAGCGCGGTAGCGATAATCGTCAAAGAACCACCTTCCTCAATATTTCGAGCAGCACCAAAGAACCGCTTCGGACGCTGCAAGGCATTTGCATCAACACCACCGGTCAGAACTTTACCTGATGAAGGAACCACAGTGTTATATGCTCGCCCTAGCCGCGTGATAGAATCAAGCAGGATAACCACGTCACGACCATGTTCCACCAATCGCTTGGCTTTCTCGATAACCATCTCAGCAACCTGAACATGTCGCGCAGCTGGTTCATCAAAGGTTGACGAAACAACTTCACCCTTCACAGTACGCTGCATATCCGTCACTTCTTCAGGGCGCTCATCAATCAACAGAACAATCAGGTAGCTTTCCGGGTGATTTGCTGTAATCGACTTGGCAATATTCTGAAGAATAACAGTTTTACCGGTTCTAGGTGGTGCGGTAATCAAGGCACGCTGGCCTTTACCCAATGGTGCAACAAGATCAATCACACGGCCAGACAGGTCTTTTACCGTCGGATCATCGATCTCCATCAGAAAACGCTCATCAGGATAAAGCGGCGTAAGATTATCAAAATGCACTTTGTGACGGATTTTTTCCGGATCTTCAAAATTGATTGTATCAACCTTGAGAAGCGCGAAATACCGCTCTCCATCCTTCGGACTACGAATAGGTCCTTGAACCGTGTCACCGGTTTTCAGTGAAAAACGCCGAATTTGGGATGGTGAAATATAAATATCATCAGGTCCGGGAAGATAGTTCGCCGTCGCTGACCGCAGGAATCCAAAACCATCCTGCAATACTTCAACAACACCCTCCCCAATGATCTCAACCTCTTGTTCTGCAAGGCTTTTCAGGATTGCAAACATCAATTCTTGTTTGCGCATTGTACTGGCGTTTTCAACTTCCAGACCCTCAGCGAACGTCAAAAGTTCTGTTGGGCTTTTTGAATTAAGGTCTTGGAGCCTCATTTGTTCCATGAAGACAACTTTCTAATTAAAATCTGAAATATGTGTCGGAAATACTCAACGACACCAAAGGTAGGTTTGCTGGAAGATAATGGCTAAATCTGATTCACTCAAGAAGATTCTTGTATCTGCTCAAAATGGCTTCACGACAACAAGTATGACAATGCCCAACATCAACAAAGTAGGACCCTCATTGGCAAACCGATAGAACCGGGTAGAGCGCCTGCGCTCATCTGCTGCAAATTCCTTAACCCATCTCGCCTCAAACATGTGAAAGGCTGTCAGGAGGAACACTAGGAAGAATTTTGATACAAACCACCCTTCGGTATAAGCAGCAGTCAGATAAACCAGCCAAAGACCAAATATCCAGCTCGCAATCATGGCAGGATTCATAATCGCTTTCAGCAACCTGCGTTCCATGACCTTGAATGTCTCTGATTGCACAGATCCAATTTCAGCATCGAAATGATAGATCATCAACCTGGGTAGGTACAGCAATCCGGCCATCCAGCTGATTATCGAGATTATGTGCAGTGCTTTAACCCATTCATACATTGAACTAACGGTTCCTGATCCGTGCAATCAGTTGCTCAACGTGTTCAATGGGGGCTTGTGGTGTAATGCCATGACCCAGATTGAACACCAAAGGCCCGTCAGAAAGATTTTCCATTATCTGGTCAACCCCCTCATCCAAAGCTTTTCCGCCGGCAATTACACGCAATGGATCAAGAAGTCCCTGGATCGGTCCTTCATCCTGAAGTTGTTTCGCCTGATCCAGCGGAACAGACCAATCCAAACCAAGGCAATCTATGCCTGTTTTCTGTCTATAACCGAAATTCTGAGCTCCGGCACCCTTCGGAAATCCAATGATCTTGGCATCAGGTATTTCAGAACGAACATTTGCAACAATCCTTGCGACTGGATCAACACACCATCTCTCGAATTGGTCACCACCCAGAATTCCGGCCCAGCTGTCAAAAATCTGAACACAATCAGCACCTGATTTTATCTGCTTTATCAAATACTTGGTTGATGCATCCACTAAAACATCTATGAGTTTTTGAAACTCGTCTGGATGCTGGTGCGCGAACAATCGCGCAGGTGCCTGATCCGGAGTACCATGTCCTGCTATCATATAAGTCGCGACTGTCCAAGGTGCCCCACAAAACCCGATAAGGGTGGTATCGGCAGGAAGTTCCTCCCTCAAACGACCGACAGTCTCAAAGACCGGCGCAAGCTTATCAAGAAAACCATCAGTAACAAGCGCGTTGATCTCATCAATCGTTATAGGATCGAGTACAGGACCCTCACCTTCCCTGAAATCAAGGTTCCGTCCAAGTGCGTGTGGTATAACAAGAATATCCGAAAAAAGTATCGAGGCATCAAAGCCGAAACGTCTGATTGGCTGAAGCGTAACTTCTACTGCAAGATCAGGATTGTAACACAGATCAAGAAATCCACCTGCTTGCTTACGCGTCTCCCGATACTCCGGTAAATATCTACCTGCCTGTCTCATCAGCCATATTGGTGGAACATCAAATCGTTCTCCATCCAATACCTTCAAAAGCTTTCGCATAATCTTCTCCACAAGCCCCTTAAAGGAATCAGTTTCTCTGGATTTTTGTATTTGTTTTATGCCTGTGAATTGCGGGAATTACGAGTTACTTCACAATCACCCCCACCTCGGAAAGGCACATACCGATTTACACCGAGATCCCATTCATTCTTGTGAACAATGGGGAAAATCCAAAAATCCCTTTTAAAACAGCTTTTTCTCAATCCTATGGTTGTAGGCAGTGTCATGAATATATGTCAATTATTATGTACAATTTGCTTTGTCCTCATTATTCACAGTCTGTTGATTAAACTTACCGCCGCTTTCAGATTGTGAAACTGAATCTGCATATCGGGCACTAAATATCCAATTCAGCTCATTTGCTGATTTCATTCACAGATATCCACATATCGATGTATATCCGCGCGCATGAAACAAGACGCTAATGACCTTGTTTTCCTCATTGCAAATCTCTATCAGATGCATAATGCGAACTTTGGCAGCTGGTTCATGAGCGATAATTCGAGTTTTTTCCACCTTCACCTGATTTCTGACTCGACAGGTGAGACACTAATCGCAGCCGCGCGCGCAGTAACCTCACAATACAAGGAACACCAACCGGTTGAACATGTATACCCGTTGATTAGAAATCAAAAACAGGTTGAAGCAGTATTGGAATCTGTGGAAGAAGAACCAGGAATTGTTCTTTATACTATATCAAATCCTGAAATCGCTGAAAAACTCGAGGAGGCCTGCAGAGATATGGGCGCTCCTTGTGTCTCGGTTCTGGAGCCGATTTTTCAAATCTTCCAATCATATCTGGGCAAACCCACTGAACGAATTGTCGGTGCTCAGCATGCTTTGGACAAGGAATATTTCAGCCGGATTGACGCGCTCAACTTTACCATGCTTCATGATAAAGTTGAGCGCGTCAATCCGGCTGAAATATTCCTTGTCCAAAGCATGCTGAGCACCGACAATTCGTTCAGTGGGTTTGCCCAGATATGATTGGAAGATTTGAAAAATCGG
>JASJDO010000110.1 GCA_030065115.1 Rhizobiaceae bacterium
TTCTGACATGTCGATCACTTTACAACCAATGCTCTTACTGATGTTGGGGACGATCCCCTCAGCAGCCAAATCGACCAGCGTCCGGTCAGCTTGTCGTCGTTCGCTGAATATGTATGCGGCTCTGTTCAGCATGTTGCCCTCTGTGTGTTCTGCCCTTCTTATGAAGGCATATTACACTGGCTGACTTAATTACATTTTACGTATTGCAATCGAGTTGAGTGTATTATCCGCAACATTTGTTAACTAATAAGAGGTCGCTAGAGCTTGCTACCAGTCTTCAGCGCGAATGAGTGCCAGTCAACCACGCGTGACTTGCCTTTGATTTCTGTTGAGATTTTTTGAAATACTTATCGTGTTCGCGAAATACCGAATTGGGGCAATGGCAGTTGAGTGGATGTTGTGGATAGCTCCAGCACCATCGGTGCGGTAATGCTTCAAATTCGTTGTAAGAGAAACTTCTACACCATGCGTCTCAATCAGGATTCCAAAGGCATGCCAATCGCTTCGCGTCCTTCATCAACCTTCAGAGAGAAATCAGTACCACGCCACTTGTCTGCGCCTGCGGTTGTCAGAAAAGCAATCGCCTTTGCGACCCAATCTGGTGTGATATGAGCGTCCCAGGGAAGTTGACTGACCTGGTTAATCCCTGATGCCTTGATCTGCTGCATCATGCCAGTTGCGACGGTCCCAGGTGATAAGCCGAATACCCGAACTCCGTCCGCTTCAGCTTCTTTATGAGCAATGCCTGTCAGTCGTACGACCGCAGCCTTCGAAGCACAATAATGCGACCATCCTTCCAGAAACGAGTTTGCCGCACCCGAAGAGATATTCACTATTGTTCCGCTTCTTTGCTTTGTCATCTCCGGCAGTGCGTATCTAAGGCCATAGTAGACGCCTTTAACGTTTACATCGAGAGCACGCCCCCATGCGTCTGGGTCACTCTCTGTGATCCGGCTTATCGGATCAATAATGCCAGCATTGTTAATCAGAAGATCAAGCCTTCCTGTCTTGTCCGTTGCGCAGTTGATCATTGCTTTAACATCTTCAGATGAAGATGTATCCACTTTCAAAGCCGTAGCCTTGCCTCCAGCCTTGGTAATTTCATAGGTGATTTTTTCTATTGTATCCTCTGACCGGGCGGCCAAAATAACATGGGCACCAAGGCCGGCAAGGTAGCGCGCCGTAGCCTCACCTATACCTCGAGAAGCGCCTGTAACGATCGCGGTTTGATTGGATAAATCTGGTGATGTGGTCATGGGTATCTCCTGTCAGTTTCCAAAACAGTAGATCATGTCTCATTTGCGGGAAATTGTTCATTGTGGCATAGTTTCGTGCAAATATTGCATGAAAAATTAATCATGGACATTGACCTGATACGAACATTTATTTCCGTAGAGCGCCATGGTTCCTTTGCCGCTGTAGCTCGCCTGGAGGGAGTTGATCCATCTTCGGTATCACGCAAGATTGCCGCTTTGGAACTGGCGGTCGATCTGACCCTTTTTGAACGAACTACGCGCCGACTCAACTTGACAGAAGCTGGTCGAATTTATCTTGAGCGCGTCACATCGCTTGTCGATGGCTTCCATGAAGCAGCAGATGCTGCGCGAGATGCAATGGTTGTGCCAGCGGGCCTGTTACGAATTACAGCCTCTGTAGCATTCGGAGAGCGCTGGCTAACACCGAAAGTTGCTTCCTTTCAGAAGGCTCATCCGCAGATCGATATTGAACTGATACTCACCGATGCCGTTGTTGACATAAGTGCTGAGGGGATAGATTTGGCGCTGCGCCTTGGGAGGCATGTGGAAGGTTCTTTTATTGCTGCGAAGCTCTTTGACGTGAACTACCACACCGTTGCAGCGCCGTCATATATTCAAAGGAATGGCATCCCTAAGACACCTGGAGACCTTGCTGATCACAACTGTATCCTGTTCGCGTTGCCCAGATTTGGTCCAGTCTGGCGGTTTAGAAAAGCTGCCGACACCTCAGTAGAAGAAATTCAGCCAAACAGTATGCTCAAGATTTCCAACGCACTTGCCATTCGACGAGCTGCATTGGATGGCTTGGGCATTGCGCTACTTGCCGATTGGACAGTCTCTAAAGATTTAGAAAATGGAGATCTTGTCCATCTTCTTCCCAATTACGAGGGAAGCGCTACGCGATTTGATGCGGCAGCATGGATTGTTTACCCGTCCCGCAACTATGTCCCAGCACGTCTGCGTGTGTTCATCGATCATCTGAGGCGAACCCCAACACAGTGACCATCAAGGCGCAGATTATTGCGTAAAAGAAGACTAAGCTTTCCAGATTTGAAGGCAGAATGAAACTTGACAGAAAGCTGTTTCCTGGATGTCGCCTCTTAATAACATGCGTACGCGGAGGAACTTACATTCGACCCAACAAAACTTTACGTTAAATTCGATATTTTTGCATTTGGATCAGACAAAGATACGTAAACTGGTTATCCATCATCTATTTACATGTGGTCTCCGCATCATCCGATACAATAATGCAAATCATCTTGTGCCCGTTTGCTTCGCCATAGGTTGCGATCAACAACTCTATGAGCGTCTGCCACTTGTCGCTTGTGTCTTCGATGGCCGCGTCGACCGCAAAACGGAAATTGTTGTTCAATCGACCGCGCGGTGTTTTACCGACGCTGCTGCCGGGCACAACGTCGCCATTATCCTTGTTCAGGGTCGCATGATCGACGCGCTTTTTGCCCAGTCTTCCCGTGCATCCGCCTTCACCATCGGTCACGGCATCAATTCCGCCGCAACCCGATATCAGGCCTTCGGGGAATTCCGGATCAGAAATTCGCAGATTTAGCCACGGGGCAGGGCCGCGCTTCTCCAGACCGGGGGGATTAAAGCGACCCAGTGGCTCATTCTGGTTGGCGATATCTACCCAGTTACTATGGGCGTAAAAATCCTGTGCTGCATGCAGCATGGCGCCCAGATGCTTCAGTATTTGACATTTTGCCCTGTTGTCCACCTTCTCGGCAAAGCCGCACGGGAAAGCCTTGGGTATTTCGGTGGTTTTGAGGTTTCCCTGTTCATCCAAAAGCTCTTCGGATCGCGTAAGAGCGCCGTTCAGATGATAAATCATGTATTTTCGACAGAGTTCCAGCGCCTGACGGGCTTTCTCCTTACTGCGCGGGTAGTCAAATGTCGGTAAAAAATCACCGCCACTACAATGGGCGAAAAACCTGAAAAGTGTGGGTCCCGGGTCTGGAGCGCCAACCGCACCAAATGTGCCTTTTTTTCCGGCCAAACTGTCAAGGGTTCTGGGTTCAAAGCAGTTTAGCTGCTCAATGGTTTTGCACTCCAAAGCAATGCGGGTAATTCTCTCGTGCTCTGTATTCTGGCCAAGGAGACTTACCGTTCCAAAAGCAAAGGCGTTGCTCGTCGCCAACCAAACAAGCAAGATGTTTATTACAAAAGCATTTTTACAAAATTTACAATGTAACATCACTGTTTTTACAAACTTGTTATATTTTACAATAATTCTTGCTGTTTGTGTTTCAAGAAGCTGGAGTTTTCATGCCAGAGGCGTAAGAACGGCTCAAATTCATTACATCGTACACTCACTCTAAGGAGAGTAACATGTCTTATTCAGACGAAATCAAGGCTGCTGGCGGATATATTTCACAGCAGGGCAATGGTTGGGACGCAATCTCGGCAGAAAACGTTGCGCGCATGCGTCTTCAAAACCGTTTCAAGACAGGTCTTGATATCGCTCAATATACTGCTGACATCATGCGCCGCGACATGGCTGCTTATGACGCAGACTCTTCACAATACACTCAGTCTCTGGGCTGCTGGCATGGTTTCATCGGTCAGCAGAAGCTGATTTCAATTAAGAAGCATTTTGAAACAACCAAAGGCCGTTACCTCTACCTTTCAGGCTGGATGGTCGCTGCACTTCGTTCAGAGTTTGGTCCACTTCCTGACCAGTCCATGCATGAAAAGACATCAGTTCCTGCATTGATTGAAGAACTTTACACATTCCTGCGCCAAGCGGATGCCCGCGAGCTTGGCGGCCTGTTCCGTGATCTTGACGCTGCCCGTGAATCAGGTGACAGCGCCAAAGCTGCTGAAATCGAAAAAGCAATCGACAATCATGAAACACACGTGGTTCCGGTTATCGCAGACATTGATGCCGGTTTCGGTAATGCTGAAGCAACTTACCTTCTTGCAAAGAAAATGATCGAAGCTGGAGCTTGTGCCCTTCAGATCGAAAACCAGGTTTCTGACGAAAAGCAGTGTGGTCACCAGGATGGTAAAGTGACTGTTCCACACGAAGATTTCCTCGCGAAAATCCGTGCTTGCCGCTACGCATTCATGGAGCTTGGCATCGAGAATGGTGTGATCGTGACCCGTACTGACTCACTCGGAGCTGGTCTTACAAAGCAAATCGCTTATTCAAAAACACCAGGCGATCTTGGCGATCAGTACAACTCGTTCCTTGATTGTGAAGAAGTTACTGCCGATTCAGTCAATTCAGGTGACGTTATCATCAACCAGGGTGGGAAGATGATGCGTCCGAAGCGTCTGCCTTCAAACCTCTTCCAGTTCCGTGAAGGTACTGGCGAAGCGCGCGTTGTTCTTGACTGTGTCACTTCCCTTGATAATGGTGCAGACCTTCTCTGGATCGAAACAGAGAAACCGCATGTTGGCCAAATCGGTGCAATGGTCGATGAAATCCGCAAAGTTCATCCAAACGCGAAGCTTGTTTACAACAACTCACCGTCGTTCAACTGGACGCTGAACTTCCGCCAGCAGGTATTTGATGCCTGGTCAGAAGAAGGCAAGGATGTTTCTGCTTATGACCGCACGAAGCTGATGAGCGTCGATTATGATGACAGTGAATTGGCTGCTGAAGCTGATGAGCGTATTCGTACGTTCCAGGCTGATGGTTCCCGCGAATGTGGTATCTTCCACCACCTGATCACATTGCCGACCTATCACACAGCTGCTCTGTCTACAGACAACCTTGCTAAAGAGTACTTTGGCGATCAGGGCATGCTTGGTTATGTTGCCGGTGTTCAACGGAAAGAGATCCGTCAGGGCATCGCATGTGTCAAGCACCAAAACATGGCTGGTTCAGACATGGGCGATGATCACAAAGAATACTTCGCTGGTGATGCTGCACTGCTTGCTGCAGGTGAAGACAACACCATGAACCAGTTCGCTGCTGAATAAGCAGTCTTACAGAATACAAGATAGAGCGGGTCGCCTCTGGCGGCCCGTTTTTTTATCCAAGTTTGCCTGAACTATTGAACAATCCTCTGATACATGCGGTCCAGTTCCCATTTGCGCCAGAGTGTCTTGAAGGTCAGACAGGATCTGTACATCACACCCGGCACATAATTCTGCTTGAATGCGTTCCCATTGTAGATTTCCATGCCGGGTCTTTTCTGCAGAGTTTCAAGATAGTTCTTCGAACCGTCATGTGCATGGGCATTGTGCAGGTTGAGCCAATTGAGTCTGGAAGCCCTTGTCACTGGTTCAAGTGATTGAAGGGAGTTTGATCCGATGTCCAGTCGTTCCAAATTTTCCATTGCAGCAATTGGTGACAAATCATGGATGAGTGTATTGCCTATATCCAGGGATTGAATTGCGGCTTTTTGATTTAGTGGCAGCAGATCATGAACGCGCGTGTTCCTGATTGATAGGCGGTTTAATTCCTCTAACTCTGCCAATCTGGCAATATCCGATATGTTCGTGTTGTTAAGATCGATCTGCAACCATTTCGGTTGCCGGGATATGTTTTCAGGCAGTTCCCGTAAGTGTCGCAAGTCCGAAAGTTTCAGGACATGTTTTCCCTTAGCCAGATTGCTTTCAACACGCTGCGTTGCGATTTCAAGCTCAGCGGCTGCTTTTCCTGCTTCAGAGTAGTGATATTCAATGATCACGCCACCGATCACAAGCGCCAAGATCAGCAGTACACGAATTAGGATTTTGAACACGGCGTAGCCACCTTGTGTGAGTTTCTGGATGGATTTTTACGCATCAGCTGTTCAAAAAGAGTGAAGGAGCGCGGCAATTGTTATCCACCGGATAAGTTTCTGTATCAAAAATCGTTTTCCTGATTTTCCACAAGTGCGCACAGTGCCGATTCGACAAACAGCGAATTCTGGGAGAACCTGTGTGTCCGATTGGCGCATTTGCCGGCGACGGTCTGCCGGATGACCGCAAAGCGACAGTCTGGCGAGCTAGATGGTGCTCTTCTTCGGTAGAGCAACATGGATGCAAGCCAACTCTTGATGCCCCGCGAAGGCTGACGGAGGGTGGTGTTGGATATCTCCTCGCAAGGGAGATTGATTGCACCAAAGGGGTCACCAACCTGAACTTGTTCGAAAGGTGACGCGTGTAGCGTTTGGAAGATTTGCTATTCGCACACTTGTTGAATGAAGGAATGACGGTCCTCGGATTGGAATTCTGACGGGAGATAAGAAGCGGAAGGTATATTATCCGACCAGCATGCGGATGAGGGAGGCCCGCAAGCGTCCATCATCATTGTGCTAAATTTTATTTCGCCTTGGCGGGCAGCGCAATCGCAAGAATGCGATGCAGTCAAAGATGGGAGAGAATTGAGCAACAGGGAGGCATTGGCCCGCAAGGCTGGTGCCTTTTCTGTTTTCAGGGGTCGATTACCACAAGATGCCCTGGTGCGACACTTCCCCCCAATCCCCTTATATTCTGTTCCAGCAATGCCATTTCCTTGTCGAATGAGGAAAAAACATGCACGAACAGACCGACCAGAAACTAACCGTATTTTATGATGGTGAGTGTCCGATTTGTACCAGGGAAATCGGTTTCTACAAAACGTGTGAGGGGGCTGGCGATATTGAGTGGCTGGACATTACACAATCGGACAAAGCAATTCTTCATCCTGGTTTGAGCCGTGAAGACGCCTTGGCGCGGTTTCACGTTTTGACACCTGGCGGCAAACTGATTGCGGGTGGTCCTGCATTTGCACAAATGTGGACGCGCCTCAGAAAGTTCAAATGGCTGGGGCGTGTTCTATCCGTCGCCCCGATCTCTTGGGTATTGGACCGAATTTATGATCTGCTGCTTGTTATTCGACCTTTGTTACAAAAGGCATTTCGATAGCGAACTGACGTTATTCAGGCGCAAACAGCTCAACCTTCCTATCTGCGCCTCTTATCGGAAATTTGCCAAGTGAAGTCGCTGTACTTTTACTGGAATTGGCGAACTCAGCGCTACAAAGAACCGGCTTTTGCAGTTTTTTGGTATAACCTTCAATTCTGCTGGCGAGATTTACCGCGTCTCCGATAACAGTGAAATCGAGGCGGGCAGAACTCCCCACATTGCCGTAAGTGACTTCGCCTATGTGCAGCCCCATGCCAAAATCCAATGTCATATCCGGATTGTTCTCGTTCCATTTAGCAAGCCTGCTACGCGCTGAGGAAGCTGCATGAAGCGCATTCTGTGCCTGTTGTTCGTGCGTCAATGCATCAGTAATTGGAAACACAGCCAAAACTCCGTCGCCGATAAATTTTAGAATATCACCCTGATTGTCGTGGACCGAACCAACAATGATCTCGAAATATCCTCCGAGACAATTCAGCAGCTTTTCTTCAGGCCATTCCTTTGATTTTTTTGAAAAATCGCGCATGTCGACCGCCATAATAACAGCATTCATCCGTGTGACATCACCCTGGTGAATGGCCCCGGATACAACTGACGACGCGGGGCCTGAACCAAGATATGTTTTAAGCAGGCTTGAGAGGGATCTGCGCACTGCAAGCGGCTCCATCACAAGTGCCAACGGGTTTCGGAGGGATGTCATGATCGCAATATCGCGTTCAGAAAATCCTTCATTGCTGTCGGTCACAACGCTCATGCCCTGGGCGCTTCCGTCGCTATATTCCAACGGCAAACAAAAGAAGTCAGTCCCACCTTCCCCAGCCAACTCGTAATACACGTGATGCTCAATACCGGTTTTCAGATCTTGCAGGTTTTTCCGCAAGCTCTTTCGGCGCTCGGTAACATACTGGAATGGACTGCCGATCCATGTATCTGTTGTCATTTGGGCTTGTGAGATTACATATTCATTTACTGGTTGATTTGGCCGCCAGATCACGCCCCAAGCAGAGAGCAGGGGATTGGCAAAGCGTTGGGCAACCCGCAGTCGCCAAACAGGTACACCAAGGTCGGTCAGGCGATTGCCAAGCTGTTCGACCAGGGTAACGCCGTCTGTCACAAAGCGTGCTTCTGTAATCAACCAGTCGGACAGTGTTGAAATGTCTTGTTCCGTATTCATGTGAATACAAATATTGGTTTTGCATTCGGCATTTCAATCACCGTCAAAGAGCCCGATGCTGCTTTCAGGTGGCATGACCACGACGGTCGGCTGTGCGGGGAGTGAATTCAAAGAAACAATCATGTTGGAACTGGCATTGTTGGTTACGGCAAAACCGGACTTTATCTCTTCAATAAACCGACCAAGACTAAAACTGCCGAACCAATGCATCGGCAGGATCAGGCTAGCGTTGACCCGTTTCACCACATTGCTCATTTCATTGACGTTCATCGTATACCCGCCATCGACCGGGACCATAAGCACATCCAGCCGTCCAATTTGTGCATAGTGATTGTCGGTCGGCAGCTGATGAAGATGGCCAAGATGCCCGATGCAGAGGCCCGCTACTTCGAAAATGAAAATAGAATTGCCATCCGGCTCGTATCCTGCCCATTGGTTGTTGATGTCTGTTGTCACATTGCGAACCAAAGTGTCATCGATCAATTGATAGTACTTGGCCGGTTTGCCATCCAATCCCCATCCGCGGAACACGTGCTTTATGCGTTGGTCCGGAGCGATGGTGAAATGGGTTCCATGTGCATGGTTCATAGTCACAATTGTCGGAATGATGTTCCGTCCCGCAAACCCGGCAAAGTCGGTTGCGATGGTTAGGCCAGCCGGAGTTTCAATTCGAAATGTTGAGTGGCCAACATATGTGATACTGACTTCATTTTCGGAAAATGCCTGCGCCTTGCGCAGCTCGAAGCCAATGGATCGGATGAGTTCATTTCTGTTGAGCAATCCCGGCCATCCACCGTCTGCGGCCAATTGCATTTTATTGCTGGCAATTGCCTGACAGATTGATGGTGCTCTTGTGGAGGTTTCCTGCGCCGTTGAGGGGATGACACCCCACAAAAAGATACACATGAATATAGCAACAAGGCATTTCATTTCTTCACTCCTTGTATCACAAGTAACAGCGTGGTTCAGCGAGGCAGATTTTGCAAGCTTTCGCAGGTAAACTTTGCTTGCGCGCTATCGTCTTTTCCCATAACGCTGAGATCATGTTTTCTCCCCAAAAGCCCCTCGCGATGGCGGAATTTGTTTCGCTTCTCGCGTTCATGATTTCAATTTTGGCGCTCTCCATTGATGCGATGTTGCCTGCATTGGGGATCATCGCAGACGATCTTCGGCTTGAAAATCCAAATGATGTTCAACTCGTCATCAGCGCCATGTTTTTCGGATTTGCCATAGGCCAGATTTTGGCAGGCCCTTTGTCCGACTGCTATGGCCGAAAGCGGATCATTTACATCGGCTATGCAATTTTCATTGTCGGTTGTCTGCTGTCCATGGCCACTGAGAGTTTTGCGATCATGCTGCTTGGTCGTGTGCTGCAGGGGCTGGGGGCTGCCGCGCCACGAATTATCGGAATTGCCATCGTTCGCGATGGCTATGAGGGCAGGGCCATGGCAAGCATCATGTCGATTGTGATGGCGATTTTTATTCTCGTGCCTGCCATCGCGCCAGCCATTGGCCAGGGGATTTTGCTCATCGCGGATTGGCGCGCTATTTTTGCAATGCTGCTAATAATCGCTCTATTGGCATTGTTGTGGTTTGCCGCCCGGCAACCCGAAACATTATCGGTAAAAGATCGACGCGTTTTCTCGCTGTCAGCGCTCTGGCAGGGAATCAAGGAGGCGCTTTACTACCGCAGGTTGACGGGATACATGACGTGTGCTGGCCTGGTGTTTGCTGGTCTGTTGGGCTATCTGAACACCGCGCAGCAAATCTTTCAGGATATCTATGGCACGGGTGACTTGTTTGCAGTGTATTTCGGGGCGATTGCACTTGCGATTGGTGTTTCGAGTGTTTTGAACTCGAAACTGGTCTTGCGGCTGGGAATGCGCTTTATCAGTTTCCGTGGGGTGATCACCATCGCCACGCTGTCTCTCCTGTTTTTGCCAATTGTCCTGGCATTTGATGGCGTGCCGCCGCTATGGATGTTCATGACCTGGCTTTTTCTTGTTTTCTTTTGCTTTGGCATGCTGTTTGGAAATCTGAATGCGCTGGCAATGGAACCGGTTGGCCATATGGCGGGTCTGGGGGCAGCGGTGCACGGTTCTTTATCTACTGTCATCGGCATCCCATTTGGCTGGGCCATCGGCGCGATCTTCAACGGGACCATCTTGCCTCTCGTTGTGGGCTTTGCACTCCTCAACCTTGCAGCCATCGCCGTCATGTTCTGGACGGAAAGAGGCGTGCCGCGTTAAATGCGGATCTGCCTAAAAATTGAACCTTATTTAACTGAAGCTTTGTGCAAACGGGTTGTAGAATTTTCACCGCATCGATTAACCGAAACGATAAACCAATTTTCTAAACCATAAATTGGTGCAAGGAAATTGGCTGTGATGGAACCGAAACTGACAGTAGAAAAGAGGTTTTTGCGTGAGTTTGATAGCGCTCCCCGTTCTCGATTTTCGGTTCGTATCAAAGCCGAGATATCTCCTCAACTTGACTCTATCCTGAGAGAGAATTGCGGTGATGAGATCATCATGCAAAAACCGGTTTTGTACGGGAGCCTGCCTTTTTCAGTCTCACGCGATTCCAATGGCATTCCGACAAATACGCATCTGTTGAATTTCTTGAAATCAGGCGACACAGTTGTCGTCAGTGTTGAGAAATTGCTAAACGGTTACACATTCTTTTCTGACAATGTTTGGGATGCCATTGCTTTCGAGGATTACGCCCGTAGTTCCTTTGAACGCTTTCGATTACTTTGCAGCCATGCAATGAGCTTTGCTTAATCAGCACTTTCTTGTCAGTCACAATTCATTCTGGCACATTGTTTAGGAGGATGTCTCCGAGACTATAGGAGTGAGCCGATGAGTGAGAAGTTTGTTGCCGCTTGCGTTCAAAACAATGCGACGCCGGATGTGCACGAAAATATCGATACATGCTTGAAATTGTCCCGCGAAGCAGCGGCTCAGGGCGCAGATTTGATTGCAACGCCTGAGTACTTTTCAGGCCTCCGAACAGAAGATGCATTATTGATCCCGACGGCATTTGCAGAAGAGGCACACCCTGTTCTGCCGGCTTATCAGAAAGCTGCAAAAGAACTCAAAGTC
>JASJDO010000111.1 GCA_030065115.1 Rhizobiaceae bacterium
GTTCACTCGTGTGTAGTTAGAAGCGTCCTTGAACGTCCTGCGGATCTCTGCGACTTCGCCAAGTGTGACCACGCCTTCCCCGTTCTGTTTGATCGGAATTGCATATACATCAGCAACCGTTTCGATCAGACCAGGCACTTCCAGGTTAAATCGCGCATTGCCATCGTCAATAAAGCCCGCAGGTACGAGCTGGTTGTAGCTCGAAATCGCATTGAGAAGCTCGGCTTGGGTGATGTCGTATGATTCAAGACGAACCAGATCGAGCAGGACTTCAATTTGTTCTTCGCGCGTGCCATTCAGCGTTGCTTCGCGAACCGATGAAATGGCTTCGACCTCATCCTGCAGGCGTTTTGCAAGCTGGAATAGAGTACGTTCTGGCACATCACCGGAAAGCGTTACAATGATGGTCGGTTGCAATGCCAGGTTGGTCGGAAAAATCGCAGGTTCTTCAGCATCTGTAGGAAGTTCCGCCTTTGCCAAATCAACCTTGTCGCGGATATCAGCAAGCACCTTGTCCTTGTCGGTGCCAATGGTGAATTCAAGTACAATTCCTGCATGGCTTTGCGAAGCAATTGAAGTGATTTCCTTTAATCCTTCAAGGCCACGCAGCTCCGTCTCCATCGGCCGGACGAGCAGGCGTTCGGCATCCTTTGGAGAAACCCCCTGTTGGGCAATCGAAACATAATACACGGGCACGTCAATGTCCGGATTGGCCTCTTTGGGAATGTTTATATAGGTAAAGATGCCTGCAAGGACCATGACTACCATCATGGTCAGAACTGTCTTCGGTCTGCTCAGAATGGTGTCGAGTGCGCCAACCATCAGTTTACCTCCGCCTTGGCTATCTCCGCCGGAATTGGGTCAACAATCTCACCCGCTACTACATATTCCTGACCAAGCGTGATAATTCGGTCACCCTCTGCGAGGCCATTCACCCAAAAGCCGTCATTCGTCTGCGATAGAATCTCAAGTTTCTTGAACGCTACCTTATTGTTTTCATCCACAAGCTTCACACCAACTGCTCCGTTGTCTGCGAGTGAAATCCAGGACGGTGAAATTTTGAAAGACTGGGTTGGCGGCAGTATGATCCGAGCAGTTGCAGTCAGCCCGTCTCGCATCTTGGCGTCTGCTTTATCCAGTTCTATTTCTGTCGCAAACGTTCTTGTTTGTGCATCAGCTGAGGGGGCGACATAACTGACTTTGCCGGCCAATTTTTCCCCGGTGATCAGCGTAACTTCTGCTGGCATTCCCGGAACCACAAAGCTGATTGCACGTTCCGGCACTTGACCGGTGAAGAACATTGGGTCTGAATCATTCAGCGTGATACAAGTTCCACCAGCTTGCATAACATCGCCAACTGCGGCAATCGGGTCTTGGACAACTCCGGATGCATTTGCTTTGACTTGAACTCGTTCGAGTTCAATTTCAGCCTGTCGAACCTGCGCCTTTGCTGCATCAAGCGTCGCAGTAAGTTGTCTCATGCGAATGTCCGTAGTGAAACCTTTTTCAGAAAGCGACTGATTGGCATCAAACTCGGCTTTAGCGGTTTCGAGGCTCGCTTTTGCACTAGCAAGATTTGATTGTCTTGCACCGCTTGCAATAACGCAGACCAGATCGCCTGCCTCAACGAAATCGCCGCGGCTCACCAAACGTTTTTCAAGAATGCCGCCGGTTTCTGCTCGGATTGGGATAATTGCGTCTGCTTTGGTTCTACCTCTCAGATTGACTGATTGGTCGCGTTCCACTGCCAGAGCGGTAACAACGCTTACTTTGAAAGGTTCAGCTTCTTGTGTTTCAGCACGCTCCGCAATTGCAGGCTTGGGGTTTTCAGGTGTCTGACCGCCAACAATGGTTTCGCCTTGCAGCATCCATACTGCGATGCCGGCGGTGATTGCCAATGCCAAAATGTGGGATCCGGTAATCTTGATGTTCATTTGGGTCTGGACGGGGGCTTAATCCGTTTCCTTCTTACTCAGCTGCTTCTTGGGAGGATGGGGGCTGACCGGCCATGGCGATCAGGCTTTCTTTATTCTGTTCGATGAACTCCAGTTTGGCGCGCATCACATGCACGCCATAGCTTGCAATCCACTGCGTTGCGGGATGATCGCAATCACTGCGCAGTTCCTGAATGTTGTTGAGAATGCCGTTCACTTCGCCAAAGTGTGTGTCCAGCGCTCGAACAATAACTTCCGGCGATGTTTCATGCGCACACATGGCGATCAGAAGAAATTCAGACTTGAATTTGTCCGGCTGGTGAGGTTGAGCGATGGTTTGAAGAAATTCAGACCGACCAGCTTCCGTTATGGAATAGACTTTCTTGTCAGGTTTTCCGGACTGTGCTTCAGACCGGCAAGTCACCAGGCCTTCTTTTTCAAGTCGCGACAAAGTCGGGTAAATGGAGCCGTAGCTTATATCGACGAAGTGGCTGAAAGCGCCTTCCGTAGAATGCTTCTTTATCTCGTATCCGCTGGCATCCTCGAAATTCAGAATTGCCAATATTAGCGTTTGCGTATTCATCGCCGTTCCAACCTCCTCCAAGGTTTTGGATGATATATATCATATTAGCATATGTATAATCGATATATATCATTCAAGCATAAAAATGATGAAATTGTGTCGCATGGTTAAGCAATTGATTTGGCGAAGGGAATTAGCCGAGCCGAAGCTACCCGGGCCGGGTATTGCTGTTTTTAGACTCGTCTGGCTGCTGAAATAGGGTGCCTTCAACCAAGCAGAGGAAGTAGCTTTTCCCCAATTAAAGAGGGATGCTGAAGGTTCGCCCGATCTTCGCCCGGCATGGCTGATGCTCGCAGTGCCGTTTCCATCGGCCCAGGATCAAGCAGGCTGATTTTCAGATCTGATTTGCCATTTTCTGCGGCCCAGGTCTTTACAAGACTTTGCAACGCCGCATGCGAAGATGCGTAAGCAGACCAAAAAGGTTTGTCCGCTTGTGCAAGTTCTGAAGTCATGAAAATAGCCTGACCATTTCCGGCTTCCCTGAGAAGCGGAGACATGGAACGCATCAATCGCCAATTGGCAGTGACATTCAGCGCGTATACTTTTTCAAATGTTTTCGGTTCAATGTGTTCGATGGGTGATAGAGAACCAAGCATCCCGGCATTACCGAGCAAAATATCCAGCTTGCCCCATCGCTCGAATATGGACGCACCCAATCGGTCAATCGCGTCAAAGTCGAGAAGGTCGAGCGGAACCAGGGTCGCATTTCCGCCGGCAGCCTGGATTTCATCGTCAAGTTCCTCAAGACCGCCAACTGTACGAGCCACGCAAATCACATGTGCGCCTTCTTTTGCCAGAGCCAGCGCAGAGTGATAGCCAATACCGCGAGAAGCGCCTGTGACCAGCGCCAGTTTGCCGTTCAAGTCCACGCTGGTTATCCCTTTGCCTCAGAAAGCAAAGCAATTTTCGAAATATTGTCGCGGTCCTCATGATCAACAAGACGGGTTGGGTACTCGCCAGAGAAACACGCATCACAATATTGTGGCATGTCATTGTTTCGGGCCGCTTCACCAGCCGCTCGATACAGGCCATCAAGAGAAATAAAGCTGAGCGAGTCGACACGAATAAAGTCTCGCATTTCTTCAATGTCCATACGAGATGCAAGGAGCTTGTGACTTTCCGGTGTATCAACGCCATAAAAACACGATGACATGGTCGGAGGACTTGCGATGCGCATGTGAACCGATGTTGCTCCTGCATCGCGAACCATTTGCACGATCTTTTGTGATGTTGTGCCCCGAACAATGGAATCATCAACAAGAACCACACGTTTGCCTTCAATGAGTTTGCGGTTGGGGTTGTGTTTCAGCTTAACGCCCATGTGGCGGATTGAATCGGTTGGCTGAATAAACGTACGCCCCACATAGTGATTACGTATAATGCCTAGTTCGAAGGGAATGCCAGCGCCTTGGGAATAACCGATCGCAGCAGGAACCCCTGAGTCGGGTACTGGAACCACAATATCCGCATCCGCCGGTGCTTCTTTTGCTAGTTCGACCCCGATTTGCTTGCGCACATCGTAGACATTCCTGCCTTCCACGGTTGAATCCGGCCGCGCAAAGTATACATACTCGAAGATACAAAAACGCTTTTCGGATTTCTCAAACGGGAACAGGCTTCGCAGGCCTTTGTCGGTAATAATTACCAGTTCACCCGGCTTGATGTCACGCACGTAGTGAGCCCCGATAATATCAAGGGCACAGGTTTCTGACGCAAGGATATATGCGCCATCGAGATCGCCCAAAACAAGCGGGCGAATGCCATGGGCATCACGACAGCCAATCATTTTCTTGTTGGTCAGCCCAACAAACGAGAACGCGCCTTCAAGTCTGCGCAAGGCGGATTCGAGACGGTCGGTGAACATCGCTTCTTTGCCCATTGCGATCATGTGAAGAATGATCTCGGTATCCGAAGTGGATTGAAAAATTGCGCCCTCGCGCTGGAGCTCCTGGCGCAAAGTCATCGCATTGGTAATGTTTCCGTTATGCGCGACGGCAAAACCACCTCCGGAGAATTCGGCGAAAAAGGGTTGTGTGTTCCGCATCTCATCGCCACCAGTTGTCGAGTAGCGCGTATGGCCGATGGCGCGATCACCTGGGAGGCGATCAATAACGGATTGCTTGGTAAACTTGTCACCAATTAGTCCCATATGTCTTTCAGCATGGAACTGAACGCCGTTGAAAGAGACAATACCTGCGGCTTCCTGACCGCGATGCTGCAGCGAATGCAAACCGAGTGTTGTTAGTGTCGCCGCGTCATCATGATTGAAAATGCCAAAAACTCCGCATTCTTCGCGGAGCTTATCATCATCCAGAAAAGACATGTGGTTCTCCCGTTGGGAATGTCTGCTAATCAGGTGTCCTGGCTTTCGCCTTCGTCACCATCAATTCCAAGTTTTTCGAATATGTATCCTGCCGGATCGTCAGGCAAGGCGTTGACGAGGCTTTCCCCCATCGATTCCAGCATTGGTTTGGATTTTGCGTTTGCAACCCAACCTGGCTGATTGTCCGGGAAGAAATTTAGATAGAACATCAGCAAAACCATCACGAGAAGGGCGCCCCGCACAGCGCCGAAAATGAAGCCGAGTGTTCTGTCCAATGCGCCAATACGGCTGTCGACGATAAAATCAGCGATTTTCAATGTAATCAGGCTGACAATAATCAAGGCGATGATAAAGATTATCGCTGCCGCAACAATATTGGGCACCAGTTCATTGCTGGTGATGGATTGAGTGTACTCCGAAACAAACGGCGTGAGCCTGCTGTAAAACGTATAGGCTGCAAGACCCGCGATTACCCACGAACTGATCGCCAGAATTTCACGTGAAAAACCGCGCACCATTGCCAGCAACCCTGACACCAACATCAACACAATAAGGATAATATCCAGCAACTCGATTGGCATACCTAAACCCGCATTCGCCGTCTCTGGCGGTGGTTTAACCGGAAATTGGGGCGTTTTCCAGCCCTCTTTTTTCTATCAAGCGTTTTCTTTTCGTGCTGCAATATTGGCTGCTAGCTGGGTTAATTCCTTGATCCGGGTGACTGAAAGGCCGTTGTCCGCAGACTTTTCCTTATCATCGATGGTTGCAAATGCTTGTGCAAATCCAAGTTTTCCGGCTTCCTTCATGCGCTGAGCCCCATGTGCAACTGGCCGCGTTGTGCCGGAAAGACTTACTTCTCCAAAGAAAACAGCATCGGCTGGCAGCGCGACACCGCATAGTGAAGAGACAAGCGCAGCAGCAACCGCGATATCTGCCGCCGGTTCAACAATGCGGTAACCACCGGCAACATTGAGATAGACGTCATAACCGCCAAGCTTGACCCCGCAATGCGCTTCCAAGACTGCGAGCACCATGGAGAGACGGGAATTGTCCCATCCGACAACGGCACGCCTTGGCGTTCCCAGTGAGGATTGAACGACCAGCGCCTGAATTTCCACAAGCACAGGACGAGTTCCTTCCATGCCTGCAAAAACTGCGGCTCCAGGCGAAGCCTCGTTACGTTCTCCCAGAAAGAGCTCTGATGGGTTTGAGACCTCCCGCAAACCGATATTCGACATTTCGAACACACCGATTTCATCGGTAGGGCCAAACCGGTTTTTGACCGTGCGCAAAATCCGGTAATTGTGTGCGCCTTCGCCTTCAAAATAAAGCACCGCATCCACCATGTGCTCAACAACTCTCGGGCCAGCGATCTGGCCTTCCTTGGTAACATGGCCGACGAGCACAACACAGGTGCCGTGTTTCTTGGCGTAGCGGATCATTGCTTGAGCCGCAGTACGAACCTGCGTCACCGTACCTGGCGCTGATTCAGCAAGTTCGGTCCAAAGCGTTTGAATGGAATCGATGATCAAAAGTGCGGGTGGCTCATCGCCCTCAAGCGTCGCCAGAATATTCTCAACACTTGTTTCAGCCGCAAGCCCGACATTGGCTTCAATAGCGTCCAGTCGGAGCGCTCGCATGCGAATCTGGGCGACAGCTTCTTCCCCGGAAACATAAACCACTTTGTGTCCTTGTTTTGCAAGCGCCGCCGAGGCTTGCATCAACAGTGTAGATTTGCCAATGCCCGGATCGCCGCCCACTAACAATGCTGAACCTTTTACAAAACCACCACCAGTCACGCGGTCGAGTTCTTGTATTCCAGAAGGAATTCGCGGAGCCTGCTCGCTTTCACCTGCAAGAGAAACAAGTTGTACCGGAGTGCCCTTCCGCATCTGTTTGCCGGGGTTTGCGCCTATGCCAGTGGATGGGTTCTCCTCCACAAGTGAGTTCCATTCCCCGCATGCATCACATTTTCCACTCCAGCGCGGATAGGTGCTGCCGCAGGATTGGCAGACGAATTGGCTCTTGTTTTTCGCCATATCACTCTCAAAATGTTCTTGATATGTTCTAGATCATTCGTGTTCTGATGACAAGAGGAAAATTGGTTCGGGATCAGGCGGTTTGACGTTTGGGAGTGGAGTCACTTTTCATTTCACCGATGTAGCCAACGCGAAGCACGTCAACCAGCGTGTCTTGTAATAGCGTTGAACGTGACGGCTTCATTAGGTGGCCTTGTACGCCCAGGGACGAAAATGTTTTTCCATCTTCCGTTTCATTGACAGAGGTAAGTAATATGATCGGAATATTCATCATTTTTGGGTTTCCGTGCATGGCCAATACTACATCGCCGCCCGTCATTTCCGGCATTTGATAATCCAGCACCACACAATCGATTTTCACACCCTGTGCGATTGCCGCCTCGATAAATGACAGGGCTTCCGGACCAGAGTTAACTGCCGCAGCATCAAAGCCCCAGGAAGATAATTGCTCAAGCAATATCGATCTGTTGACAGAGTTGTCGTCCACAATAAGGATACGAGCGCCTGTTACATCCAGGGGTAGGATTTCTCTGCGATCTTCGGCTTCCACAGATGGTAGATCGACCTCGAACCAGAATGTAGATCCCGTGTCCACCACACTGCTTGCGCCAATTTTGCCGTCCATCAGCTCAATCAGTGCCGAGGAAATTGAAAGACCTAGGCCGGTTCCTTCATGTTTGCGGGTTGCAGAACCATCTACCTGCGAGAATTTCTCGAATATTCTTGATATTTTATCAGCAGGAATACCGATGCCCGTATCAACAATCTCGAAGCGAAGAGCGGTTATAGTATCATCAAGTTTGCCTGAATTGCGTTTCTCCACATTGATGTAAACATGGCCAGATTCGGTGAACTTCACAGCGTTACCAACAAGATTGGTCAAGATTTGTCTCAGTCGACCAACGTCGCCCACAAATGATGCCGGGAGATTTGGATCGATACGGACAATGAGTTCCAAATCTTTTTCAACCACTTTTCCAGAAACCAAAGTAGCGACGTCTTCCACCGCTTCACGCAGGTTGAAGGGGGCAGGGTCCAATTCCATTTGGCCCGCATCCAGTTTTGAGAAATCGAGAATATCGTTGATGATTGTAAGAAGTGAGGCTCCGGATTTGACAATAACATCGGTAAACATGCGTTGTTTGGCATCGAGTTCTGTTCGTTCAAGAAGTTCCGCCATTCCCATGACACCATTCATAGGCGTACGAATTTCATGGCTCATGTTAGCCAGAAATTCCGACTTCGTTCTTTCCCCAGCTTCAGCGACAGCACGCATTTCCTTGTTTATTTTGGCGCGCTCTTCATTCAATAACGCCTGAGATCTTGCTTCCGATCTGCCAACTGCCAGGGACCCAAAGGAGTAGCTGATCAAAAAGATGAGTAGAGCGACCGCGGATCCAAATACAAACGCTTCTTGCTCAAACTTTGCGAATGCAGCCAATGCCGGAGTATTCAATACATAGGCACCCATTACATCGCCAACCTTCCATGTTTTAAGGCCGGATTGGATTTTGTTATGACAAGCCACGCAGGACTCTGACGATGCGATAGACGGGACGATCATTCTTAAGAAGGGCTGTTGATCAAGTGTGTACAGGCCCGTCCATCTGTCTTCTGCTTTGGTCCTGCCCATTTCAGAAACAACGGTCGCTGATTGTTCATCCGGTGCCTTTGTCTTGATTTCCAGGCCCGGAACACCGACCAATTGTATGGTTGTATTGTCGTTTTGAGACACTTTGGCGAAGTGCTTTTCAAACGCTTCTGCGCGGAAGGTTGCTGGTACCGGCAGATTAGACGTTTCAATCGATGCGCGTAAATTCGAATACGTGCTAACGAAAGACGAGTTTAAATCAATCAGCGCAGATTTTTCGAAGTACTTTTGATCCTGATAAAGTCCTTTGCTGTATTCGAGATATCCATACCCAAACACACTTCCAAAAAACGCTGCCAGGGTGACGCATATCGTCACCAACCAAGTCTTACCGTTTAGCTTCATTGACACATTTCCCAGCATTTTCGTCAAAAAGCCCACGACACCACTATTGTTTGATCAGGTTAATTTTTTGAAAATGGCCGAAACAATCGTATTCTCAGTATAAGTCGATGAATTTCGGGTGGGGAAAGAAAAAACCGGCCTGTTTAGAACAGGCCGGTCTTATTGCAATTTTTACGGAAATTTGGGTTTGATGTTTGGATTTCCGATGGAGCTTAGTTCAAGCGGTAGCGCAAACCAGCTGCAACAGTAAAGGTGTCAAAGTCAGCTTCGCCAGTTCCGGTCACAACACCGTTTGGCAAAATCCGCTGGCTTTCTACATCAAATATACGTTGATAGCGTCCTTCGACAAAAACATCTGCGTTGTCATTAAGTGGAGCAGATGCGCCGATAATACCTTGTAGCAAAAAGTTTGTGTCGCTGTCATCGAGACGCGGGCCAGGAACGTAAACCGCTTCTATGTCAGTGAAGGCGATACCAAGACCGGCGCCCACATATGGTGTGAAAACACCGCCGGCGTCAAAATCCAAAAGGAAGTTTGCAGCCAAGTTGACCGAAGAAAATTCTGCGTCACCGATGATCGCATCTGGAGAAGCAGCATTACCAGTGAAATCAAGGCGATCAATGTCGCTGTTGAAGTAAGAAACTTCCAATTCGCCGCGAAGGCTGCCCGGACCAAAATCACCAAGCTGCTTGCCAATCGCACCGCCCAGGAAAACGCCTGTGTCATAGTCCAGATCGACGACCAGTCCAGTACCGGAAACTACATTTTCAAATTCGTTATCATCAACGAATGCAGCGCCAATGAAACCGGAAACATAAAAGCGGCTTTCATCAAAACTTTCCGGTGCCGGTGCAGGATCTGAAGCCACGATTGCGTCTGCTGCCAAAGCATTTGAATTTGTTGCAACCAATGCGGCAAGAATGCCAGCAAGGACTGATTTTCTCATTGTAAAACTCTCTTTGATTTGTTGGACGTCCGAAATGCCCCAGCTAACGACATCTCTTCACAATAGATAAATTGTAAACCATAACAGTTCTCTAATGCCAAATAGATAACTCGTGATCTCAGTTACATTAACGTGATCGACTTTCATGCAAGCATGAGACCTGCCGCCGGTTTCTTTGTCGGTGATTGTGTTGTGACAGGATACACAGCTTTAAACTCCGCAGTATGCCAAACCATATTCAAGGGGCTGATTTTGAACGGGTTTGGGATTTGGATATGGTTGAAGAAGCTAATACGCTCTTCGTTTTCGGCGTGCTTTCCGGAGTACTAAGCACATTTGCCTATGTTCCCTATATTGTTGATACGCTGAAACAGCGAACCGCTCCCGATCGAGCCTGCTGGCTGATCTGGTCGACCCTTGGATCAATTGCGTTCTTCTCTCAGCTTTATGAAGGCGCCGGCGCTTCGCTCTGGTTCGCTGGTGTTCAGGTTTCCGGCACAATCATCGTGTTTCTATTGTCTGTTAAATTCGGAGCAGGGGAATATCTCAGCATTAAAAATCAAAGAATTTTGTTGACTGCAGCGCTGGGACTGGTCGCCTGGTATCTTACGGAAAACGCAGCTTACGCCCTGGCGATAACCATTTCCATCAGCCTGCTGGGCGGCCTGGTTACGGTACAAAAAGCCTTCATTGACCCTGATAGCGAAACGCTGAGTACCTGGATCGTCTCGCTGATCGCCTCAATCTGCGCGGTGCTTTCAGTCGGCAAGCTTGACTGGACACTGCTGGCTTACCCGCTTTATCTGCTCACCCTTTATACCGCGATTGTCGTCGCCATGATGTTCGGTCGCATGCGCCAGCTTGAAACCGTTCGGTATGAAGCTGGTATCAGCGGAGGCTTGCTCTGACCTATCGGACATACTCGCGCTGGTAACGACCGCCCAATCCAGTCAGCAATTCATACCCGATTGTTCCGCTGGCGCGAGCAGCATCATCAACGAGAATGTTTGGCCCGAAGAGCTCTATCCAATTGGCATTTTTGAGATCTGCATCAGGCACATCGGTTACATCAAACGCGGTTAGGTCCATCGAAACCCGTCCAATCAATGGCACTTTATGATCGCCCAATTGCCCAAACCCACCCGTGGAATTTGCACCACGAAGCGGCACGCCACAGCCGGAAGAGGCGCGGTGATAACCATCCGCATAACCGGCTGAGCAGATGGCCACTTTGCTGTCGCGTTCCAGCACATGTGCAGCGCCATAGCCAACCGCATCGCCCTTTTTGGAGTTGCGAATTTGCAAGATTCGGGTTTCAGCTTTTACGACCGGCTTCATCGGATTTGGAATGTCGTTCACGGCTTCCCCGCCATACATGGCAATGCCCGGTCGCGTAAGTTCAAAATGCGTTTCAGGCTTCGAAAGGATTGCAGCCGAATTGGCAAAAGATGGCCGCGGGGTTTTGAAAAGACTCGTCAATTCGCGAAAGTTCTCAAGCTGCGATGCGTTTAGCGGATGATCCGGATCATCTGCGCATGCAAGATGAGACATCAGCAGTGTTGCGCCAGTCTTTTTGATTGCGGCAGGATCATTTGCAAGCGCGCGGGCTTCATCCATATCCAATCCAAGCCGGTTCATGCCGGTGTCCACATGAATGGCACAGGGCCTGCCG
>JASJDO010000112.1 GCA_030065115.1 Rhizobiaceae bacterium
GAAATCAGAACCATTATTTCAGGCAAAAACTCCCGGAATGCACTTCTAAGACCATGGCTCATACACGTTGCCCTTTGTGGAATAATGGCACTTCTAATACAGGTTTTGAGTCATGTACCCGTCTGGCAATGGCTAGCCTCGATCTATCTCGGACACTCGATCCTGTTGATCAGGACATTTCTTGAACATCAGGCAGCACCCGATCAATCGCAACGCACGGTGATCATTGAAACGGCCTGCCCAATCGCTTTCCTCTTTCTCTTCAACAATTACCATTTCGTGCATCACGAAAGACCACATGTGCCCTGGTATCGCCTTCCGAGCGAATATCGCAAACAACGGGATCAATTCCTTGCTGACAATGGCGCTTATGTGTATCGCTCATACATGGAAATTTTCAGGAAGTTTTTCCTTCGCAGCAAAGAACCCGTTGCGCATCCGTTTTTGCGGCGCGCATAAGAAAGTCGCCCATTTGGATCATCCGATTGCCACCCTGTCCATGTATGACTGGCCGGAGACAAGGCCCGCATTGGAACGGTTTTGGAATTTGATCGCAAAAGAGTTGGAAAATGCAGGACTGCCTTCTCCCAAGCAACTGAACAATTCTGAGGAACAAATGCCGCTATGGCAGTCTCCTGATCTTATTGTTGGGCAGACATGTGGTTGGCCCTATGCGAACCATCTTCGCGGCACAGCTATTCCCTTCGCCAGATTTGACCACGGACTTGATGAATGTCCACCGGGAACCTATCGGTCTGTCTTCATTGGCCAAAGTCTGGCCGACAAACTCTATTTGGAAAGCCCCGAAGCCCTTGCCGCATGCCCGATGATTGCAATTAATGGTGAGGATTCACAATCCGGATTTCATGTCTTTTCCGAAGTAGCAGGACAACAACCTGCTGCGCTGCTGTCTCATAACAAGTTGCTGCATACCGGCTCTCATCGCGCATCAATTTTGGCAGTAGCCAAAAAGGAGGCACAGATCGCAGCAATTGACGCTGTCGCGTTCGAACTTGCGAAAAAGCATGAACCGCGTGCAGTACAAAACATCAGCATTGTCGGCCATTCACGACCGAAGCCGAGTTTGCCCCTGATCACCTCAAAACACTATTCAGAGGACAAAATTACCCTGTTGAACGCCGTATCTCGCGCATGTGAATTACTTGGTCAGAAAGACAGAAACACTTTGTGTATTGAACAGGTTATTTCCGCGGAAGATAAGGATTATCTCATTTTTCGCTCAAACGGCTGAATACTTGCCTTAATATTTCATGATACCCACTGACATGCCAATTGTCTCAATTGCTCACATGCAGGCTTTCTTGGTATTTTGTGTGCGTTTGGAACGGGGCATGGGTTATGGACGTGTTGGAAAATGATATTGCCGGAGCGCTGAGCTTTATCCAACACCACCTTTTTGAACTTGAGATATCTACGGTTCAACATCATGATTTCAAGAAATTCAAAAAGAAGATGAAGAAGTTACGAGGATCGAAATGTTCTGGTCAATTTGATCCCAAAAGGACCTTGCTTCACAAAGGAAATGCCTTTTGGCTGGAGTGGCGGCACAATGACCAGACCATCGGCATTCATGCAATGCGCTGTGACGATTACCATGATACGGATCTGGCTTCGATCTGGTTGGCTGGGCAGCAGATCCTCACCTATGGCGGTGGCAAGATCGGTAACAAGCAACCAGAGCTTGCCCGCCAGATGCGCGGAAAAATAGTCTATGGTGGCGATTTGTTCATGACGCCAGATTTTCGCGGCGTCGATGCTTTGTCCACTTCCATCGCACTTCAGTCATTCCTGTATGCAGAAATAAAATGGAAACCGGACTGGATTTATGGCTTCATCGACAAACGCAATGTCACACAACGCGGATTTGCTGGGAGGTTTGGCTACAATCACAAGGCACCTATCGGCACTCACTGGGAAAAGCCGCCCAAGAATATACGCTCCGATGACTATCTTGCAGCACTGGATCGAACCGGATTGGCGCGCAACGCCTGGGCTATTGCCACGTTCGGTCTAGGAGGGTTGCTGCATAAGCAATAAGGCTTCGCCCGCCCGGGTCCCGGTAATGGACCATATATCGAAGAAACGGCACAAATTTTGGCCCGTCCGGGAACACAACTGTTGCCTCACATTCCTGACAGAAAGTACCATTCTCGACTGCGTCTTCATATCCGGCGGCCGATAAACGTTCCAAATTAGCATCAGGTGTACGTCCGGCGGGAAACGCATCATCACCAAAATGCGTTTCAAACAACCGCTTCTGGTCCGAGAGGTTTCCCAACATCAAGATCGGTGGCGCCAATTCATAGGTTTTGGTCGGCTGACAAATGGTGAGATAGGGAAAATAATCGGCAAAATCCATGTCGATCAAAAAGTCGTTTGTGGTCATGTAGTCATGCAATCGCGTGATGACTTCGAACTTAGACCGACACAAATAATCAGGAGACAATCGTTTGGAATCGTACTCAATCATTTTCTGAAACCTCGGACAAAACGGTTTCTATATATTCAACAATATCGGCCAATCCATCGTCCAAGGTAATCTCAGACAGAGATTCTCGTCCTGTCTGCATCTTGATAAATGCCCGAAGGGTTTCCTCCAGCCCGCTTGCTCTTAAGCGATCCGCCAAGCGCTGCTGCGCGAACAGAGTTACACAGTGCGTTGGATTGGTGGCACCCAGTTTTTTGACCACGGCCTGCACATGCTCTTGAACCGTTGATTCATTGATTGAAAGCTGACCGGCTATCTGCTTGTTGGTCATGCCCCTAGACTTCATGGACATAACTTCAAACTGCTTTTCAGTAAGCATTTTCTCCACTCTCCATGAAATAGCCATGCCTTCACGCGACTGCCACTTCAACTCCGGCTGGATATTACCCTGTTTTTTGTCGGGTTTACAACTTGTCTCTCATGCCCGTTAATCTCATCAAGGCAATGCGCCCCTAGGGATTTAACGCCCCTTTCCCCAAAATGGGGTGTATTTGCCGAATTTTCTTTTTGTTTCATAAAGTTACTGATGCGATTTCAAAAATTGAATCCGCAGGGCTAACTCTCAAAATGCGTGACCCCACGACGATCTTCATCGATCTCAAGCGTTGTATGGAACGGGTCGTGTGCACGTTGCTCACAGTTTTTCCTGGGGCAAAGGCGGCAATTTACGCCGACCTCGGTCACCAGTTGAACCATGTTGGGGTCGGTTGCCTTCCCATAGACAATGTCCGGCGCATATTCGACCGGACACCCCAGACATACGGCAAGCCGTTTGTCTTCTGTTGAATAGCGTATGGATGGTCTGTCGACAGTCCGGTTCACCGTGAGGTAACGACTGTGATCAGGCATCTCCACTGTTTGGATCAGAATCCGGCCGGGAACCCGAAATGAGTAGTGCACATTAAGTTTTGGACACGCACCGCCATAACGGGCGAGCTGAATGGGTGTAACATTAAACCGCTTTGAGACGTTGCCACCGCGATCGACCCGTAAGAAGAAAAAGGGTATTCCCCGCTTTCCTGGTCGTTGCATTGTGGTCAGGCGTTGACAAACCTGCTCATACGAAACCGAGAAACGAGCGGCCAACCGGTCAATATCATACCTGGATGCAACTGCTTCTTCATAAAACTCTTCGTATGGCATCATCATTGCCGCAGCAAAATAGTTTGCAAGTTCGATCCGGTATCGTGAGGCAATCTGCTCCTGCTTCAACAGTGCTGGTGGAATTTGTTCATTGATCAGGTCCGGAAACTCGATCAATGCGATCATATGCGCGATCTGAAAGATGCGGTTCATATAATCAAGGCCATCAGACAGGAAGAGCGTGTTCTCGTTTCTGTCGAAATATCTGAGTGCCCGGCCTAGAACTTCATCGCGAACGCGCTTTACGCGGACATTCAGCTTTTCTTGCACATAATTTAACAGAAATCCGTGCAGATCTTCGATTTCTGCCACCGGACGACCAATGCAGCTTTGTGCTGCTTTCTCCAACTCATCGAAATAATTGTTGTTGGTGCGAAAGAAATCATGTGCGCTTTGTTCGACACCCAGCGTTGCATCCCCGTCACCAGACAAGAACTCACTTTGTTCCGCCAACCGTTCTCCATAGGTGCGGTAGGCGTTGTAGATGTTCATCACCCCCCGCATGAGATTGGGCGAGTACTCAATCGCAGATCGCAACTCCTCAATGTCTGGTACGGTATCTCCAAAAGCCGCATCTTTGGTCACCTGCCTCAGATCTGAGAGTACCAGACCTGAATCATCATTGACCAGGTCACGCCAATTAAGACCGAAACTGTCTGAAAGAGTGATGAGAAACTTGAGTGACGCCGGACGCTGATTGCGCTCGATGAGATTAACATAACTGGCGCTCACGCCAAGCTCGCTTGCGAACTCCGCCTGGGTGAGTTTACGGCTTTGCCGCATTTCCCTGAGTTTGGGACCTATGAAGACTTTTTTTCCTGCCATGAGGGAAATTTGAGCGACAAACCAAATTTGTCAAGTTGTGAATAGTCAATCACAATAAATTACAGGGTAATGCTTAGATTATGCAAAAGGCGCCAAATATTTTTGGCGCCTTTTGGGTGAATTATGCCTGAAATAACTCAGCTTCCGAAGGTGCCAAATCGGGCAGTTGGTGCCTGTTTGATCTGCTCATCAGCTTCAAAGACCGGCTTGATCAATTCGCCTTTGCCGGTCTCAACCACATAGAACGAATTGCTTTTAAACTCGACCTTGTAAATGTTGAGCAAAGCAGAAAGTTGAGTAAGGTCGTCAGTGACTACCAGAGTATCAACCTCCGATTCCGTGACCATTTCACATAGATGAACTTCCTGACACGGGCCGACATCAGAAAAATCCATCGGAACCTGTGCGTAATCAATGAAGTGATTTTTCAGGCGCTTGAGCACGGCTTCCTCAATCGGGCGCGCCCGTGCACCATCGCATCGAGTATCGATCACTCTTTTATGCGAAAACCCTTTGCCACACGCAATTTCTGTAATGTCGAGGCCCTTGGCAATAGTCGTCATAATTGTGTCTGTCATGGTAGCCTCCTAAGCCGCGATAGTATGGAGTTGAGGTGCTGCATCGATAAAGGTCTCTTGCGCTGCAGCAACTCCCGATCCAAGTTCGATATTGATACCACAGTCACGCAACGCCATTTCCGAGCCAGCGAGCGCCTGCAGGACCATAATTTCATTCAAGTCACCCAAATGGCCGATCCGGAACACACGCCCAGCCACTTTGTTGAGCCCTGCTCCCAGAGACATGTTGTACTTGTAGTATGCAGTTTTAAGCACCTCACCGCTGTCAAAACCTTCAGGCACAAGGATTGCAGAAACCGTATCCGAGTAAATTTCCGGGTCACGCGCACAAAGTTGAAGACCCCAGGCATGGACACCTGCGCGAACCGCACTCGCCAATCGATGGTGACGCGCAAAGACGTTTTCCAAACCTTCATCGAAAATAAAGTCCAGCGAAGACCGGAGCCCATGGAAGAGTTGGGTCGCAGGCGTGTAAGGAAAATGTCCAGTCACATTCGTCTTCATCATGTCGTCGTACGACAAGAACGTGCGCGGCAAAGTCGCACGACCGCGCATTTCCAATGCTTTTTGGCTAACAGCCACAATCGCTAGACCGGTCGGAAGCATAAAGCCTTTCTGCGAACCGGACACGACAACATCCACTCCCCATTCATCCATTCGAAAATCGATAGCTGCTACAGAACTGACGCCGTCGACACACAACAAGGCTGGATGATCCAAATCGTTTAGAATCTGCCGGATCGCACTGATGTCAGAAGTCACACCAGTCGCGGTCTCATTGTGGCAAGCAAACACGCCTTTGATTTCATGGTTTTTGTCCGCTTCAAGGATTTCGCGATATTGCTGTAGCGGCACACCGAGGCCCCACTCAACCTCGCAATGGTCGACATTGAGCCCGAAGCGCTCTGCCATATCAACCCACAGCATAGAGAACTGTCCGAAGCTCGACATCAACACCCGATCTCCGGGACTGAAAAGATTGCCGATGCAGGATTCCCAGCCAGCGGTTCCTGAGCCGGGGAACATGAAAACCTCAGCCGTCTCGGTTTTGAAGACTTTCTTCAGATCGGCGAAGAGTGGCAGCGTAAGGTCTCCAAAGTCTGGCGCGCGCATGTCTTGCATGGGCACATTCATTGCCTGGCGAACTGTATCTGGAATGTTGGTCGGGCCTGGAATGAAAAGGCCTGTTTTACCGTTTGTGTTCTTTATCATCGGATCCTCCAAAGTTGTGAACAACATGAAGGAGAATTCGAATTCCGGTTAGCAGAATTAAGTCAATTTGTATGATTAGTAATTTACAATATGTATTTTTGTATGTTTTGTATGACTTTATCGCCCCTGATAGAAATAGCTCTGAGTGGAAACATCGCCCTGCCAGATGTAAACCGACATGAAAGCAGAATGCCGGGTTCGGTTCGCATGGGGCTTCATGGATGGATGCCAGGACCTGGCACCTGCGCGAAGCGGCTTATATTCCGCGGTCCCGGTCTTCCAGTCAGCCTCCCCAGCCAACATCACAAAAACTTCTTCAGCAAGATGGGTCCTGATACCGTATTCATGGCCAGCCAACATACCGTATAGCCCCATGCGGATTTGGTTTGACTTCACCAGACCATCGGGGCCAATCAGTTCAACATGCGCTTTCGCGGTACTGTCTGCAATATATTTGGGATCGTCAGAAGTGGTAGGCGGCGCCCATTCAAATTGCGTATTGGCAATCAAGTCACATACGGGATGTGCGTCGGGCTCCTCAAAGATATCCAGATACTCATCGGGCAAATGATGCCCAGAGGCCGAAAGTTCAGCTTTATCGGAGGCTTTTAACAACGCATCGCGGCCTGCTCTTTCGATATCCAGATCACCATCCAATACATCTACCAAAGCAATGAACAACTTCTCCAAAGACATCATTGGCAAACCTTAGAAGTCCGTTGGTGCGCCGCCCTCTTCTTTGCGCTTGGCAACGAAAGCTTCCAGTTCTTCGCGAATTCCTTCGTCGATGGCTGGCGCTTCAAATTCCTCGAGAATTTGCTTGTACATTTTGTTGGCGCGTTCAAGCGTGGTCACTCCACCGCTGTCTCGCCAGTTTTCGAAATTGGACCAATCTGAGAGAAATGGTTGATAGAACGCTGTTTCATAGCGCTCTTGCGTGTGATCAATTCCGAAGAAGTGGCCGCCCTGCCCGACCTCCGCAATCGCATCAAGAGCCAGCTCATCCGAATCCCATTTGACAGGCCCCATATAGGTAATCAGTTGTGAGAGCTGCTCACAATCCATGACGAATTTTTCAAATGATGCGCACAGGCCTCCCTCCAGCCAACCGGCCGCGTGATAAACCATGTTCGTTCCGGACGTGATCGCGGCGAACAGTGAATGGGAACTTTCCCATGTCGCCTGATTGTCTGGCGTATTGGCAACGCACGTGTTGGATGACCTTAGCGGTAAATCATAATACCGCGCCATCTGACCGGTCATTTGAGTTGTCCGAATATAGTCGGGTGTACCGAAAGCAGGAGCACCAGTTTTCATATCAACATTCGATGAGAACGTGCCAATCGCGCAGGCACAGCCAGGCTTTACGCATTGGATCAAGACAATCGCACACAAAGCTTCGGCAATGGATTGCGCAACCGTTCCTGCAAGCGTGATGGGGGACATGGCACCAGCAAGTGTAAACGGAGTGACCACCGTTGGCTGCCCCCGCCTCGCAAGTCGCATCAAACCGTCCAGCATCGGCCAATCATGTTTTAACGGCGATGTGGAATTGATGTTGGTATACATCCGCGGTGTTGCATCAAATTCTTCATGTGTCAGCCCGCCGGCAATGCGAACCATTTCCATCACATCATCTACTCGTTCCGGTCCTAGTGAATAGGCATGAACAACTTTGTCAGTCAGAGTGAGTTTGTCATAGAGACAATCAAGATGCCTGACAGAGGCATGGATATCCATCGGCTCAACCGGATAGCCACCGGCAAAGTGCAAGCAGTTGAAATACTGGGTCAGCTTGATGAAGTCCTGATAGGCCTTTCTGTTACCAATCTGACGCCCTTCATCCATGTTTGAATAGTTTGGTGGCGATGACACGTTTCCAAATGTAATGTGCTTTCCGCCAATAGTGATTTGCCGATCCGGATTTCTGGGGGTGAGCGTAAATTGGCTGGGTGCAAGCGCAATCTTTTCCATGACCATCGCGCGATCCATTTTGACCAAAGCGCTTTCAGTGGTCTCGTTGGATATTTCAGCACCTGCTTCGCGCAGAATATTTACCGCCTCAATATTCAGGAATTCAATGCCGATTTCTTCCAGCACCTTCATTGCTGCATTATGGACTGCCTCAACGCCCTCCGGCGGCAAGGGTTCGATCGGCTTGTCTGTATTGACCGGAACGCTCCAGGGAATTTGTTTAATCGCGGCGCCCTGCCCGCGCTTGTTGCCGGCACGCCCTCCAGACCTTCGTCCACGTTTCTGCGATGGTGAATCTACTTCTTCCACGGACATGCAAACCCTCCCGAAGCATGACTAGAGATTTCTCGGTCCCAGCTTGCGTCAGTTAAATTTCATTTTCAATTATTGAAAGCGACTCCACCAACCCAATTGAGACATCAATTGAATGTAGAGAGTGACCCTAATTCAATGGAATGGAAAGATTGATCGAACCGCCCCAAAGATCGACATCGCTCTGACCAAGTCCATCATAATGGCCGCTTACGCCAAGGCTTATTCCGTCCGTCGTTGAAATATTGACACCCGCTTCAGCCCTTGCACGCCACCCCTGCGAACGGGCAGTTTCAGGATTTGTAACGGTTACTCCTTCGGTATCTCCAAAGTTGTAGATGCCATCAATCGTAAAATGCGGACTGAAAACCGTACCATTTTCGTCGGCGAAACTTGTCGAGATATTCGGCCCAAATCTCAATTGGCCCAATGAGACAGTCTGGCTTGGGATCGCTACGTTCAGGGAATCCGTGTAAGCTCCCTGATCCTCTTCGATATAGGAGAACGTAATGTTCGGACGTAAACGGAAATCTTCTATCTCAAACTCACCCGTAAGACTTCCGGAAACGAGCCAACGTTCAGTCTCGAAATCATCCGAATATGTGTTGAACGGACTGACGGTATTATCAGATTGCCCCCAAGCGAAACGACCGTCAAAATAGAGATTATCAGAAAGCCTTGCGGTCAGGTAAGGACCGAGCAGCCAACCGGTCCCGCTAATGGTTGAATTGTCTGGTCGGTTGACGTCTTCCATATCGTCAAACTGAACCATGGCGCCAACAAGAAGATCAGGGTTCAGAAGATAATCCGCACCAATATAGCCGATGGCAAAATGCCCCTCGGAACCACCTTCGTCGAACCGGCTATAAGATCCTTCGAACCACAGATCAAAACGGCTATTGTCAATTGTGACTGTCTCGCCCTCAGGTGAGTTCACGAGGGAATTGGTCGCAAAAGACTTCTTGATCTGTTTCAGGCTGGTCCTGACTTTGACATTGCCCGATTGAAGGCCGCTTGTTTCTACATCAAAAGGCAAGAGCGATGGGATATCGCCAGGGGTGAAACCCACTGTTTCAGTACTATTGGAGCTTCCTTTCAAACGGTCTATCCGGCGTCCAGACGACGGTTCATTGCTCAGGATCATGTCTGTTCGCCTTGTGAGAAAGCGATTGATTGTATCAACCGTTTTCTGCTGCGTGCTGATACTGTTGAAGGTACAAACCACATTTTCAAGGGGAGCGAGTTGAACTGTGAGGACACCCATTGAAGAAACGCCTGAGCTGTTCCCGTCATCACAGGAAATCGACGTGTTGCCTACCCCTTCGGGTCTCACCTGCTGAACAACAAACGTACCAGCTGGCAAAGATATCCGCCCTTGTTGCCCAGTGCCTCCTGCGGTCACAATAGAGAAATTAAGAGCAGCAGTTGAGGAACTGAAGCCAAAGGTTCCATCTTCATCGCTGTTTTGGACAATCGTCAGGTTGCCGTTGGGCTGGAAGTTAACTGTCAGGTCATCAGTTGCTGTGCCACTATCGCCCAGCGACGATGTCAAGGCTCCCGAGGTGTTGGTGTGTGTCCCAACTGTACTGGATGTTACTGAAACTGAAATTTCACAGGCGGTGGATGGCTGAACTGCTCCCCCCGTGTAGGAAATACTTGAAGAGCCCGCTGCGGCAGTAACAGTGCCGCCCGTACAAGAATTGCTTACGCTTGGAATTCCTGCAACGGTGATCGCTGCAGGGAAATTGTCAGTGAAATTCAGACTGGTCGCCGCCAGCAACGACGTCGAGTTATCAATGGTGAAGGTTAGCGTCGAAACATCTGTTTGGAAAATCGTGTCAGGTGTAAACACTTTGGTAAAAGTAGGCGGGGCTTGCGCTGTGACAGTCAGCTGATCCGTAGCAGTGCCGCTGTTTCCAAGCGATGAGATCAAATCGCCTGTGGTATTGATATGAGTTCCGACAGTCGTGGAAATCACATCAACCGAAATCGTACAACTATTTCCAAGTCCAACAGTACCGCCGCTGTAACTGATCAAAGAGGTTCCGCTATCCGCAATAACGGTGCCGCCCGTGCATGTATTTGTCACATTTGGGGTGGTGGCGATGAGGATCGCAGCAGGCATGTTGTCGGCAAATGCCAAAGCTGTCGCGTCAATGGCCGATGAGGCATTGTCAATTGTGAATGTAAGCGTAGAGGTTGCACCTTGTCTGATAGTGTCAGGTGAAAAGACCTTTGCAAAAGTTGGTGGCGCTTGTGCCGTGACGGTTAATATATCAGTCGCAGTTCCGCTGTTCCCAAGAGACGACGTCAGGTCGTCAGTTATGTTTGTATGAGACCCTACTGAAGTTGACCTAACATCCACGGATATCTCGCAAGTAGCACCCGCTGAAACGGTTCCACCCGAATAGCTGATGGAACCATCCCCTGCTGTAGCGTTAAGCGAACCTCCAGTACACGTGTTGGAGGTATTTGGGCTTGCGGCAATACGGATCGCAGTTGGTAGAACATCATTAAAATTAAGCGCAGTCGCATCTAGCGCCGAAGTACTGTTGTCGATGGTAAAGGTCAATGTTGACACATTGCCCTGCACGATGCTGTCGGGTGCAAACACTTTGGTGAATACGGGCGGGGCCTGCGCAGTAACAGTGAGATCATCTGTTGCCGTGCCACTATTACCTAGTGACGAGGTCAAGTCCCCGGTAAGATTTGTATGTGTGCCGACAGTTACGGACGTAACATCAACCGATATTTCGCAGGTGGCAAGTCCTACAACCGTTCCACTGGTATAACTGATTGAAGAGCTACCAGCGTTCGCAGTCAGCGTGCCGCCTGTGCAGGTGTTAGATGTATTCGGATTTGCTGCCACACTTATTGCCACGGGCAGCGCATCTGTGAAATCGAGCGCGGTCGCATCCAATGGCGAAGCGGAATTGTCGATTGTAAATGTAAGGGTGGACACTGCACCTTGTGCAATCGAAGCTGGCGCAAA
>JASJDO010000009.1 GCA_030065115.1 Rhizobiaceae bacterium
AGGATGTAGAGCACAATGGTGAATACTGGCAGTTCCCGCGCTCAACTTCCTGCCCCAAACCCTTGCAGGATGAAGTGCCTATGTGGGTGGCTGCCCGTTCGCCGATTACGTTCGATTATGCGGTTGCCAATGATTGCAACATTATGTGCTGGCCACTGACCATGCCGTTCAGTGAGGCCGAGAAGTACAGAGGTCAGCTGGATGAATCGATTGACAAAGCCGGAGGCTGGAACGGCACATTTGCATTAATGCGTCATTCAGCGGTGTATGACAACGAGAACGACCGCGAAGCTTCGGTCAATGCGATCCGAAACGTTCTTGGCAAGTTCGGCAACCTGATGATGAAAAAAGGCGATGTGGTTAACGGGTTTCCTGATCCTGTGCCGTTTGAGGAATTGGAAGGCAATGTTCGCGTAGACCCAACCATGCTGGAAGAAAACCTGATGTTTGGATCACCTGAGACGGTGATTGGCAAACTCAAGCAATATCAGGCGTTGGGTGTCGATGCATTCATCTACTACGCATCAATGGGCCTTGATATGGAGGTTCAGAAGCGCTCGCTCAAGCTCTTCATTGATGAAGTAATGCCAGAATTTTCCTGATTTGGAGACGAAGAAATGACTGTAGAAATTCGCCGCACCTTGATGCATGTGCAAACCACATTTGAAGAGGGTGGCAAAAAAGTCGACGAACCCACCAAACTGTTCGCAGCGTTAGCGATCATTAAAAATCCGTGGTTTGGAAGAGGTTACGTCGAAGATCTCAGGCCAGAAATCCGCGAAACCGGGCCAGTCATCGGCGAGCTTTTGACCAACATGATCATGGAAGCCACAGACGGCAAAGTCGAGGGCTATGGTAAGGCGTCAGTTGTTGGCATGGGCGGGGAGATTGAACACGCACAGGCTCTTACTCACACACTGTGGTTTGGTAACAAGTACCGGGATGCGGTTGGCGCAAAAACCTATCTTGTTTTTGCCAACACAAGAGGTGCGGCAGGGACTTCCCTCATGATCCCGCTTATGGATAAGCATGATGGCGGACGCCGTTCTCACTACCAGACGATCCATTTGACCGTTCCTGATGCGCCTGCAGAAGATGAGATCATCGTCGCGCTCGGCGCATCAATTGGAGGGCATCCAAACCACCGTATTGGGAATCGTTACGAAGACCTGAAGGAAATGGGCCACGACGTGGATAATCCTGCCGGTGTCTAAGGGTTATTTGAACGGGATTGCCCCTGATGGGACAAGCTTCGATTTTGTCGGAGAGGCGGATAAGCCCGTTCTTTGTCTAATCCATGGCCTCGGTTTGTCGCGAAAGCTTTGGGCAGATTATTTGCCTGAGTTTGAAAAAGACTTCCGAGTTTTGAACTACGATTTATACGGTCATGGAAGTAGCGCGCCAGCCCCGGAAGAGGCATCGCTGACTGTATTTTCCAACCAATTGGCTGGATTGCTGGATCATCTCAAAATTGCAAAGGCCTCTGTGATCGGATTTTCGATTGGTGGCATGATTAACCGGCGTTTTGCCATGGATCATGCGGATAAACTTGAAGATCTGGTCATACTAAACTCACCGCATGATCGCGGCGAAGAGGCGCAACAGAAAGTCGAGGCGCGTGCTGCAAGCGTTCGCGAGCAAGGTGCATTCTCAACTTTCGATGAAGCCCTCAAGCGTTGGTTCACACCAGAGTATCTTGCAACAGGGACAGGCCCGGATGACGTTCGGAAATGGCGTGGGCAGGTAGATGCAGAAAGCTATGCTCAATCTGCCTGGGTCTTGGCCAACGGTGTGCGGGAACTGATCTGCCCGAAACAACCCATTGCCGCTCATACACTTGTCATGACTTCTGAAAATGATAGCGGAAGCACACCAAAAATGAGTGAAGATATTTCTGCAGAGATACCCGGTTCAGAACTGATTGTTGTGCCCGGCTTGCAACATCTCGGCCTGATGGAACAGCCAGAAATGTTTCTGACGCCGGTTCAGAATTTTCTAAAACGGAGCAATCCATGACCAAACAGATGTCCGGCGGTCAGGCCGCAGTGGAAGCGCTTAAAACGGAAGACACTGAGTTCGTCTACGGACTGATTGGCTCGGCCACAATGGAAATGTTCGACGCACTCTATGACGCGCCGGAGATCAAATTTATTGGAGTGCATGATGAACGTACCGGTACGCATATGGCGGACGGCTACGCACGGGCATCCGGCAAGGCTGGTGTTGTTCTTGCGGGCCAGAACGGGCCAGGCGTCACCAATCTTGTAACGGGATTGGCTCAGGCGAAAGCTGCTTACTCTCCCGTCGTCTCAATAGGCGGGGCGTTGGCCACCGGTCATGTTTATCGTGACGCCTTTCAGGAAGTCGATCAGCAAAGCCTGTTGACGCCGGTCACCAAGAAAACATGGACCGCACCGTCGACTGATCGTGTGCCGGAACTCGTACGTGAAGCGTTTCGTACGTCTCTATCTCCCAGACGTGGTCCAGTTCAACTCAACTTGCCCAGGGATGTATTGGCAGGGCAGGCCGAGTTTGAAACTATGCAACAACCTGCTGCCTATAGGAACGAGACGGTTCCTGCAGGGCAGGCAGATCAGATTGGCAGGGCGGCCAAACTTCTGATGGATGCGGCATCACCTGTTATCATTGCAGGTGGAGGCATCAAATATACAGAAGGTCATGAACAGGCACTTGCTCTGGCTGAAGCCTTGAACTGTCCTGTTGTAACATCGCCGGGTCATGGAGACGCCATTCCCTTTGGGCATCCGCTCAATGCAGGTCAGATGGGGCCGCGCGGCAATGCTGTTGCATCGCGTCTTGTCAAGGAGGCAGACGTTATTCTGGCATTGGGTACCCGTCTTGGATTTAATTCGACGTTCTACACTTACGATAACATCAACAAGGATGCGAAAATCATTCAGGTTGAACTGGAGCCAACCGCAATTGGTCGTTTCTTCCCGGTTGAAATAGGCATCTGGGCTGACGCGCCTACAGCTGCGATGCAATTGCGTGATGCTCTTTCCGGGTTGAAACAACGAGGAGAAGCGGAAGCTTGGACTAAAGTGTTCAAGGAGGAGCGTTCTGCGTTTCTTGCGAAACGGGATTCGGAGGCAATCCTTACCCATCCGACGCAACCGTCAGGCCTGTTCAAGGCGCTTCGCGATGTTCTGCCAAAAGAAGCAGCAATCACCATGGATGCTGGAACGCTGTGTCTGCAGGCAACAGATGCAATGAACTATTGGTCACCGAAAAGCCTTTTCACACCACTTGATTTTGGACTGGTTGGTTTTTCTTTTGCTTGTGGGTTGGGCGTAAAATGCGCGGTGCCAGATCGTCCCGTTGTAAGCCTTATGGGGGACGGCGGATTTGGCATGACCCTGTCTGAACTCAGCACCGCTGTCGATCATGGAATCAATACCGTGACGGTGGTAATGAATAATCAATGCTGGGGGGCGGAAAAAGCCTATCAACGTGATTTCTTCAATGGTCGGTACATCGGCGCTGATGTCTCAAGCCCACCTTTTGACAAGATTGCAGAACTTTATGGTGCAAAAGGGTATCGGGCAGACAGGTTGGAAGATGTGGCACCCGCCATCGAAGATGCTCTTCAATGCGGAAAGCCTGCAGTTATCGATGTGGCTGTTGACCCAAATGCTTTGTACTCATTCAGAAGAGACAGTTTCAAGCATCGCGGTGGGTGAAGGTCATGATCACACGTTATGCGATCTTTGGTGGGCAGGTAAAACCGGGAATGGAAGCTGCGATGCGCGAGTGGGTCAGCGAAAACCTGACCCCGCTCTGGCGAAAGTTCGCTTGTGCTGGAGAGGTTCGCGTTCTATTCGGTGTGGAGCAGGATGCCACCGGTCCTAATATTCCGCTAATCCTAGCGGTCACCTATGCTGATCAAGAAGCCATGGAGAATGGGTTATCGAGCGCCGCACGTTACGAAGCGCGCGATCTTCTTCCTGAGTTATATGAACGTTTCTTCGACAAAGTTGAGCTGTGGCACTACGTCATGGATCGCGAACAGTATTTCGACTAATCGCCAGCTTTAGTAGAGCCCCGCTACCTTTCCACGCAGTTGAATGAGTGCCAAAACCGTATCGATGGTTGGGGTGGGCGTCTCGGTCACCCTGCCTAATTCTTGAACGGAGGCTACGAGAGCGTCGATCTCCATCGGCCTTCCCTGATCGAGGTCCTGAAGCATGGAAGTTCGGTGCGCGCCTACAGCTGCTCCGCCTGCAATGCGTCGATCCACATCGATTGGAAACTTCACACCCAGCTTTTCTGCAATTGCCTGAGCCTCCAACATCATGTTTCTTGCCACGGGACGGGTGCCTTCGTCTGTGCAGAGTATATCGAGCGTTGCATGGGTAAGAGCACTGATCGGGTTAAAGGAGAGATTTCCCCAGAGCTTGATCCAAATTTCATCTCTTAGCTTGGGACGTACCGGAGCTTTTAGACCCGCTGCAGATAATGCTTTTGAAAGCGCAACGGCTCTATCAGACTTCGAACCATCCGGTTCTCCCAGCGAGAAGCGATTGCCTTCAATATGCTTTACGACACCTGGCTCGATAACCTCAGCAGCGGGATAGACCACACAACCCAATACATTGTCTGGTCCAAATCCATCCCATTGAGCATTGCCCGGGTCGATCGATGCAAGACGCGTGCCCTCAAGTTCAGTTCCGATTTTATGGAAGTACCACCACGGGACGCCGTTTACGCCACTTACAATGGTTGTGTTTTCGCCGATGAGTGGTTTCATTTTTGACACAACAGGTGGGACCGAATGGGCCTTGAGCGTGACAATGATGTAGTCCTGCGGTCCCAGATCTTCTGGATTGTTGGATGCAGTGACGTTCACCGAAGTCTCCCCGGTTTCTTCGATCAGACGCAGGCCGTTCTTCTGCATGGCCTCAAGGTGAGGCCCACGCGCAACAAGGCTGACATCCGCTCCTGCCGAAGCCAGTTTTGCTCCCATATAGCCGCCAATGGCACCGGCGCCGAAAACACAAATCTTCATGACTTCTCGACCAGTCCCAGCTTTTCAGCCATGCCGATGCGTTGCATTTTTCCCGTCGCACCTTTGGGGATCTCATCCATGATGACAACCTTCTTGGGAACCTTGAAATCAGCCATGCGTTCGGCGGCAAAGTTTCGGATCGCGCGCTCATCTGTTTCTTCACCCTCTTTAAGCACAACAGCGGCTGCCACCTCTTCACCAAGCTTGGGATGGGGCAGGGCGAAGGTTACAACTTGCTGGATAGCAGGGTGATCCATGAGCACACCATCAACCTCCAATGGGCTGACTTTCTCTCCGCCACGATTGATGATCTCTTTCAGACGTCCGGTAAGTTCCAGAAAACCATCGGCATCAAAAGATCCACGATCGCCTGTCCGAAACCAGCGCTTCTCACCTGACATGAAGAAACTCTCTTCATTTGCTTTCGGATTGCTTTCATAGCCGGGTGTCACATTGGGGCCAGATATGACGACTTCGCCCATTCCTTCAATCAGGTGGTTTTCAGTCTCATGTGCAATCGCAACTTCCGGTCCTGCTGCGATGCCGACCGCGCCCGGTTTCTGTTTCTCCAAGGGATTGCAGCACATCTGATGCGCAGCTTCCGTCATGCCGTAGGCTTCTATGACTGGCGCGTTGAACGTCTTGTTCAATTCATGCATTACCTGAGCAGGCAGGCTTGCAGAAGATGAGCGCAGAAAGCGCAAGGGCACCGCATCAATCGTTTCTGCGTTTCTACCCGCGCGGCTTAGAATTGCCTGATGCATGGTCGGGACAGCCGTATACCAGCTTGGTGTTGCTTCCTTCATCCAGCTGAAAAAGCGTAGAGCATCAAACCCCGGCGAACACCAGATTGAACCGCCGGCAGCAAAGGTTGCAGAAACCGCTGCCACCAGACCATGAATATGAAATAGGGGCATCACGTTCAGACAGCGGTCATCTGATGTAAGTGATAGGGATTTTGCAATGTTTTGGGCAGAGGCAGCTACGTTGGATTGGAGCAAAGGCACGATTTTTGGACGTGACGTCGTGCCGGATGTGTGAAGGATAAGCGCCACATCATCCGCTGATGGTGCTATCTCAGCAGCAGTTGAGCCAGAAGGAGTGCCATCCTGTGTGAGATTGAATTTGCCTGCTTCCGCGTCTGCATGGACACGCAGTATTTGTAGGCCGAGGCCCTTTCCAGCGGCGAGTGCCGGGCCCTCATAGCCATCTTCAACAACTAACGCCTTTGCTTTCAGGTCTTCCAGATAGAAAGCAAATTCCTCTTCACGGTAATTGGGATTCAGGGGGGCGGTAGTCGCTGCTTGTGCGATGGTAATGAACGCTGAGGCTATATCGGGGCCATTGGGAAGGACGATTGCCACCCGATCGGTGGCTCCGATGCCAAACGCACGCAAGTGTTGTTCAACGGCCTCTGTTTGTGCGCGCAATCCGTCATAGGTGAGCCATTCACGGTCTGGAGCGCCGATGGCAAGGCTGTCGCCATCATGTGCAGCAATAAGCTCACGAATCGTTGTAATCATTCCATAAATCCCTTTTCTCTCACTCCGTCCGCCCAAGCGTGGCGTGTTCTTACATCTAATGCCTGGAGAAGGAAAGAAAAGCAAAAGCCCGCCAACAGGTTTGGCGGGCAAAATTTTCGTGAACGATCAAGCTATTGCGACAAGGCGCGAATGTTGTTTCGGTTTCTCTGCAATTGTTTAAGCGCAGCCTGAACACCTGCACGTTCAGCTCCTATGCGAACTTCTGCCACTTGTGCGAGTAGTTTAGCACGAAGTACCTCCGGACGATCTGGTTCCCCGATTTTTTTGATGGTGCTTTTTGTTCCGGTCAGTGCTCTGGTCAGTTCTCTTTCAGATTCACTCAGGTCTGCCATCATTCGTGAAACTGCTCTGTCAGAAAATCCGCTTTTCCAGATTGTGCCTGAATTTTCTTCAAACAATGCGTCCAGCCGGGCTCCCGCTGCTTCTTCTTCCAATCGGTTTCTTCTTGTGGTCAATGCGCCCAGACGAACACCCACGCTCACCCGTGCGAAACCACCGGCAGTGTCAGAACGCTGGAGATTGCTATTAAATTCATCGTTGTAACGATAGCCAGCACTTACGCTGAGCTCCAATGCGTCGTTGGTTCTAATCTCGCGTTCAATATTTTGAAGATCGTTGGTTGCTTCTACCAATGCACCGTGACGGCTTCTGATATCTCCCGGTGCAATGCCAGGTAGGTCTTGCCGTTGACTGGCTTCTGCTTTCGATTTTTCCATTTCTGCTTTTAACTGCTGAACCTGGCTTGTAATCGTGTTTGAATCTTGCTGGGTCAGGGTGCCTTCGCCAACATGAATTTGAGCAGTCCTTTCGATGTCGGCTAACTTACTCAGACGAGTTCGAATATATGACTGTTTTGCCCAGGCATTGGCAAACCGCGTCGCTTCCACACCTAGTCCGAGTGTTGCCTCAATCTTCTTTGATGCTTCATGCAAACGGCATTTTGCATCGCCGGAAGCGCGGATCAGTTCAGACTTTCTAAAATCCAGCAGGTTCATGCCAACTGAAACCGATCCTGAACCGTCCTCATCACTTGAAGCACTTAGTGTTGGTGACCCTACAATCACTGCTTCAGTGTCAGCAGATTTTCTGAGGTAACGGCATGCAGCGGAACTTGTGTCTACATTCACTCGCGAGAGTGCGCTTGGCTCGATCTTGAACGGCTGAACGGCTTCCACAGAAGGTGTTCTTGCTGTCAGACCAACTTTGTTATCCGTTTCCGGGTCGATCTCGTTCACATGGCTTTCGTGCGCATCGCGAATGAGGTCGGTGATCGTTTTGTCATCCCGCTCGTGTTTAGGATGTTTTTTCAGGCTTTCAAAGAAACTGCGATTGTCAGCTTCGAACCATTCCTTGTTCTCATACGTGGACATTGAGCAGCCTGACAGGACCGCCGCAACGATCGCCGTTTTGAGCAGGCGGGTCAGCCCCTTAGAAAAATAACGGTGGTCTTCCAACATGGATAATCTCTTCTTGTGCTGCCGATTTTTCGGTCAGGTTCGCTTCAACGAACTGCCCACGGATTGGTTTTCCAAAGAATGGATGGGTTGTTACTATTTCGCCGCCGATGCCATCTCCAACCGTGCCCACCTTGGTGCACCAGAAGATTGCAAAAGCACATGTGTACAGAGGTTCACCTGCCTCATAGGAATTGATATTGTCGTAAGGGACAAAAAGCACATTCACAGGTTGTTCCAAAGCGCGGATCATTGGTGTGCTTTCCAGTTCCTTAATGGAATTGGTCAAAACAGAAATACTGTTCTCCAGTGTTGACTTGGCAGCCGTGGCCTCAGTCAGATCCGAATTCGCTGCAGCGCGAATTTGCTGGACCTCGATTACCTGATTGGCGATCGGGATGAATTCTGCTTTCCCGGTAGCGATCACACCATTCGAAGTACCGCCGCTCAGTTGAGCTTTCAGCTGTGTCAGATAGGCCTTCGCCTGTGATCCCAAGCGCTGCTCGTTCTGCTTTCTGGAAATACGTTCGTTGAGATTGACTATATTTTCTTCAATCTCAGACAGATTGAGCATGGACTGCTGGAAATTGCGACGCGTGATGACCCGGCGCTTGAATGCTGAGCGAAGTCTCTCGCGTTCCTTCTGACGACTTGCCTTGCTGCCGTAGCTACCCAAGACACCCTCAAGCGCTTTCAGATCGTCGTCGATCAGTACTTCCTGATCTTTCTGGTTTTCGATTTCCTGGTCCAGTGTAGAGCCAACAATTTGCGCCAATACATCGGCTCGGTCCAGGTCTTTCTGGGCGCGTTCTTCTTTGCCTTGCGCATCAGCCATTTGCTGCAAGACAAGATTTCGTTTGACCTGTAATTCGCCGCGTTCGCGCTCGGCCTTGATTACTGTTTCATGACCGCGTTGCAGTTGCAGCGGTGTCGACCAATCGCCTGCAATCAGGAAATATGCGATCATCACGCCATAGCTGATGAATGCAACAAACAATGCGGCCAGCAGTGTCAGCGCAATGTTTTTGTAGAGCAGTGACAATATGGGTGTCAGGCCGGGAATTACGCGAGCCAGCGCAGACATTGCCTTGAGGTAGACGGGACGCATGTCTTCCTCTTCAACAGTCTCTACGCTGGCTCTTTCCACCTCCCCGTGGATCTCTGGTGTATCAATATCGTGTTCGCGACGGCCAAGATTATCTTCGGGCTGATCCTCGGTTCGGCTGTCTACAACCTCAACTCCGAGAGACTTCGCGATTTCGATCGGATTGTAAGGCGACTGGATCACGTCATCGACGCCCGGAATGGCCAAAATGGTTTCAGCGGACTGAGGTCCGGCAAGAACCGTCAACTTGCCAATGGATTTCACCCGCGCCAAAGCAGGGATCGTCAATGCAAGTGCGCCATCCTCGCGATTATCAACCAAGACATGGTCAAATTCACCGGAGCGCAAGAACTCAAGTGCCTCTGCGCCGGTATCCGCAGCGCAGATTTCTGCAGTGCTGCGCAAGCGCAATAAAGCTGCTGCCAACCCGCGGGCGGCTTGTCCCATAACAAGGATTCTCGCACGCTCAGACGTTTCAACCGGGGTGTTTTCCGTATGCACCAGTTTGATGGTCATGCGGCAACCGCTTTCTTCTTTTTAGCGCCGCGTGTTTCCCAGGATGTGGTTCCCAGTGTAGCAAGTGCCAGCGGGTTCATGGTCAGATAAACAATCGGGAATATGAGAGCCATTGCCATAAACCAGATGCCGCTTGTACGTGCCATCTCGGGTACTTTGTGCTTGTTCAATTCGTAGGCAATGCCGAAACACGATGCGAGAAGTGCATGCAAAATGAACGGGATCATAAAGCCCAGACGAATGAATTCTGCGAGCAAGACCAACGGATAGAACAACAGCAACATGCCCATTGAGAGGTAGTGGATTGCTACGTAAGTGTTGAACTTGTTGATGTTCGGGATCGCCGTGATCAGGTCAATCATGTTTGATCGGCGCCAACGCAATTGTTGTGACAGATAATTTGCGAAAGTCGCTGGTGCTTTGGTGTAGCACTGTGCGTCAAATGTCAGGCGTGTTTTATAACCACGCTCGACGAGTTTGCGGGTGAGATAGCGATCTTCACCATATTTTACTTCATCCCCGAGGAAGCGTCGATCGGCAACATCCTCATCAACTGCCAGTAAAGCTTCTCGTTTGTAGACAGTCAGACAACCCGACAGGCACATGACGTGATTGAATGTATTCTCCACATTCTTGAGGAACATGTATCCTACCCAATACTTCACCGCTTGCATTCTTGTGAGCCAGTTTTCATCCGCATTGGATACAAACACACATCCGCCTACTGCATCTACGCCAGTAGAATGCAAGTGTTTGACCATGTTGCGAAGGGCATCGCGTTCGACGATCACATCTGAATCAACCGACATGACCAGGTCAGTATCAATGGTCAGTACGGCACGTTTGATGCCGAGGCGCTTGCCCATGTTGTGAGGATTGCGGTCAACCCGCATCCAGGGATGGTTTTTTTGCGCGGTAAGGAGATGTTCATACGTATCATCGGTCGATACATCGTCAACGAAGATGACGTTGAGCTTGTCTTTTGGATAATCAAGTTTGGCAAAACTGTCTGCTGTCTTAATAACAGTTGGGCCTTCATTATATACAGGAGTAACGATCGTCACAGAGGGCCATACTTCCGGCTCTGTGCCAAAATCCTCTTTCGTCCGCTTGTCCAACATGCGGAGAATGGATCCGAACAAATATCTGTTCGTAAATATGATCAATACCAAAATGGCAAAAAGCCATTCCAGCGCCGCTAGGCCAATCATGCGTTTCTCTTTCTTTTTATTGCATGACTGATTACGGTTTTGCGTCCCCGTCATCAGCGTCCCTGCAGGCACGATATAAAAGGGGCGCTAAAGTGTGCCTAACAAAACTGGTTACCAAACCATTGATGTGACTCAGGGTAAACAAAACCTTTTTGAAAAGATCAAAATTGACGCGAAAAATTACCTGAAATTTACTGTATCAATTCATCAATTTTTTTAGGGTTGGCACTACAACCGTCTGCAAGGCTGAAAACCAAAATAAAATGCCTATCAATAGCAGGGGTGCAATAGCAATGAATACAGCGATGCCAATCGCGCATACAAATGTGCAAAATGGAAATCTGAAACTCGTCCAATCCGTAGACCTTCCTGACCCGGAAAATGCAGTAGTTGCAGTGCTTGGGCTTGGATATGTTGGTCTGCCTTTGATGGTCGGATTTGCAGATAATGCGAGGACTATCGGATTTGATATCGATGAGAGCCGCATCGCTTCATTGACACGCGGCGATGATCCAACAGAGATGGCAACGCGTGATGAACTTCTCAAAGAAAATATGGAATATTCTTGCGATGTGAATTCATTGCAAGACGCTGATGTAATGGTTGTGTGCGTGCCAACGCCTGTGATGCAGGGCAATCGGCCAGACTATCGTCCGGTGCTTGCTGCTACTCGTACGATTGCTGAAAACATGAAGCGCGGGTGTGTTGTGGTGTTTGAGAGCACTGTCGACCCCGGCACAACAGAAAACAAATGTATTCCAATTCTTGAAGAAGTCTCAGGAATGCAGGAAGGCGTGGATTTTTATGTCGGATATTCTCCAGAGCGTGTTTCACCTGGTGAGAAAATGCGTCGTGTCGGAGATATCGCCAAAATCGTATCGGGTTCATCGCCAGCGGTAACAGATTTTCTAGCCGTGCTTTACAGCCGGGTCGTAAAGGCCGGGCTCTTTAAAGCGGCATCGATCAAGGTTGCTGAGGCAGCTAAAATCCTGGAAAACACACAGCGGGATGTAAACATCGCGTTGATCAATGAGATGATGCAATTGTTTGATTCCATGGACATCAAGGTTACCGACGTTGTCGCGGCTGCGGGTTCAAAGTGGAACTTCCACAAATACTTCCCTGGCCTGGTCGGGGGACATTGTATCTCTGTCGACCCGTTCTTCCTGCTTAATGCCGGTCGTAGCCAGGGTCTTTCCATGGACATGGTTGCTTCTGCTCGTGCCGTAAACGAACGCACGGCACATTATATCTCAGACAAAGTTCATGAGATGCTCGATGATGAAGCGCATGATCTGCAAGGGAAACGTGTTCTCGTTCTCGGCCGCGCATTCAAGGATAATTGCCCTGACATTCGTAACTCAAAATCATTTGCGGTTATGGATAGCCTCTGGGCGCGCGGTGCTGACGTATTCTCTTACGACCCTATCGCTGATGATACCCATTTTGAGGGTGGGCGCGGTGCCAAGGTGATCGATGATATTGAAGCGGAAGGTCCATATGATGCAGTGGTTGTGACAGCCAAGCATGATTGCTTTGTTGAAGAAATTGATCTGATCAGACTGGCGTCGGTTCTGCAGCGTGGCGCACCGGTGGTTGATCTGCGTGGCCTGTTTGACGAGTCACTGGCAAAGCTCCAGTTCAAATACTGGACGCCATAAGGTTGCATTGTACTTTAAAAATTGAAGAGCCGGGCTTTGATAGCCCGGCTTTTTTCTTTACTCAGCCGGCTCCGCTGATTTTTTGGTCGTTTTACCCTTTGCATTTGCAGGCTTCAGAAACTGCGTCATCAGATCGGCTTTGCTGTCTTCTACCTTCTTCACAGAGGCTTCCTTAACCGGGCCAAATCCGCGGATTTCGTTTGGCAATCGGGCCAGCGCATTTGCAAAGGGCCTGTTCTCCTCGGTGAGTTTTGGCAAAACTTCGCTGATCATGGATTTATAGTCTTTGATCAGCTGACGTTCCATTTTCCGCTCTTTTGTGTAGCCGAAAATGTCGAACGTGCCGCCACGCAAGCCTTTTAACTTCGCGAGTTGTTTGAAGGCTTTCATCATCCAGGGGCCGAATGCGCGTTTTCTGGGACGACCGTTTGGTTTCTTGCCAAACCCGAGAATAGGGGGAGCAAGGTGGTGCTTCATCGTGAAACTGCCCTCAAACGTATCTGCGATCTGCTTTTCGAATTCACCGTTGGTGAAAAGCCGGGCTACTTCATATTCATCCTTGTAGGACATCAGTTTAAAGAGATTGCGGGCAACCGCATTTGTCAAATCCCGCTTTTTGCCCAGCGCGTCCTCTGCGGTTTCGACTTTGCTTACGAAATCACGATAGGTCTTAGCGTAATCCGCATCCTGATACTCGGTCAGAAAAGCCGTGCGCTTGTTGATGATTTCTTCAAGCGTATCTGGCTCTTCCGCAACAGATTGCGATTCTTTCAAGAGCCGGGAGGCTTCATCAGGCTCTGCAGCAAATTTGCGCCCCCATGCAAAGGCAAGTTTGTTTGCTTTGACAGCAACCGCGTTCAACTCGATTGCCCGTTCAATGGCTTCCGGTGAGATAGGCAGCAAGCCTGCCTGTGCAGCATAGCCAACCATCATGATGTTGGTGGCAATCGCATCACCGCACACCGTCTCAGCAAGCTTGGTGAAGTCGACTTGATCCGTCTCGGATTTGACGTGTTCCTTGATGGTATCGACAACTCCAACTTCTCTGAAATCGAAATCACGATCGAAAATGAAGTTGGACACCGGGCTCAAATGCGTATTGAGCACAGCGTGTGTGTTTTCCGGGCTAAACAGCGCGATTGAACTTTGCGCTGCTGCCACGACTGTGTCCGCTGCAAGCAGCAGGTCAGCTTCGCCGGTCACGATCTGGGGTGCCGTTACAAGCTTTGGATCTTTGGCAAGGCGGACATGGCTCAATACTGCGCCACCTTTCTGGGCAAGCCCTGCGACATCCAGCATGAGTGCAGCTTTGCCTTCCAGATGTGCGGCCATGCCGAGGATAGCGCCAATGGTCAGGACGCCGGTCCCACCAACGCCAGTAATCGCCACATTGTATATATCATCCAGTGGCCTCACTTCGGGAGAGGGCAGGTCAGTCGCATCCAGTTCAGGAAGTGCTGGCTTTTTGAGCTGGCCACCTTCAATCGTCACAAACGATGGACAGAAGCCTTCAACACAGGAAAAATCCTTGTTGCATGAGGATTGATTGATCTTGCGCTTGCGGCCCCATTCAGTTTCCAATGGTTCAATCGAAATACAATTGGATTGAACAGAACAGTCGCCACATCCCTCGCAAACGAGAGGGTTGATGAAAGCGCGTTTATCCGGGTCCTTTGCAAGACCGCGCTTCCGCCTGCGGCGAAGCTCGGCCGCGCACGTCTGATCATAAATGATTGCGGTACAGCCTTTGACGGTACGCAGGTGTTTTTGAACTTCTTCAATATGATCGCGGTGGCGAATTTCCACGCCTTGGGCAAATTCTGATTTGAAATAGCGTTGCGGTTCATCGGAGACGAGGTAAATTTCCTTTACGCCTTCCGCCTTTAGTTGCTTCGAAATCGTAGGTGGATCAAGCGGGCCATCGTGATTTTGCCCGCCGGTCATGGCGACCGCGTCGTTGAAGAGGATTTTATAAGTAATGTTGGCGCCGGATGCGACAGCCTGACGGATCGCCATATATCCAGAGTGGAAATAGGTGCCATCGCCGAGATTGGCAAACACATGTTTCTCATCTGTGAAATGAGAGAGGCCGGTCCAACTGATGCCTTCACCACCCATATGGGAGAATGTTTCTGTATTACGACCCATCCAGACTGACATGAAGTGGCATCCAATGCCTGCCATTGCACGGCTGCCGTCTGGTACTTTGGTTGATGTATTATGGGGGCAGCCGGAACAGAAATGGGCCGTTCTGGTAACTGGCGCTTCGTGTTTCTTCCGAATGCCTGCGCGTTCTTCATAATATGCAAGTTTTTGTTTGATCCGGTTTGCAAGTCCGCCTGGAAGATCAAATGTCAGCAGTCTGTTGGATATTGCGCGAACCGCAACTCCCGCTGTCATCTCTTCGTTCAGTTTCAGAATGTGATTGTCTTCATGATCAAATTTTCCGACGATGCGAGGACGAACATCGGCACGCCAATTAAAGAGTTGCTGCTTGATTTGATGCTCGATGATCTCTCGCCGTTCTTCGATTACCAGAACTTCTTCCAGACCTTCAGAGAATTTTCGAATGCCTTCAGGCTCCAATGGCCAGGGCATGCGAACCTTGTAAAGGCGAAGACCTATGTCGTCCGCGGTTTTTTCATCTATTCCAAGTTGACGAAGTGCCTCACGGACATTTTCAAATGCCTTGCCTGATGCGACAATCCCAAAACGCGGCTTTTTGCTGTCATAGATCATCTGATCAATGTTGTTGGCGCGGGCAAAGGCGAGGGCCGCGTAGCCTTTGTGTTCCTGTAACCGCTCATCCTGATCGAGTATTCCATCTGGCCAACGCAGGTTTAACCCACCCTCCGGCATCTCATAATCGGTTGGCAAAACGAACTGGCGGTGCTCTCCTGCAAGGTCAACAACGCCGGTTGTTTCTATCGTGTCTGATATGACCTTGTACCCGACCCAGGCGCCGGAATAGCGGGACATCGCAATTCCAAGGAGACCAAGCTCTACAAACTCATGAACACTTGTGGGAAACAGCATCGGCATGATCGCGGCCATGAATGCGTGGTCTGACTGATGGGCAACAGTAGAGGATTTGGCGGTGTGGTCGTCGCCCGCAAAAGCAAGCACGCCACCGTTTTTATGCGTGCCGGCAGAGGTTGCGTGTTTGAATACATCACCGCTTCTGTCTACCCCCGGTCCCTTGCCATACCAAAATCCGACGACACCATCCTTGTTTGCGCCGGGAGTGGTGTCCAGTTGCTGAGATCCCCAGACAGCTGTTGCAGCAAGGTCTTCATTAACACCCGGTTGGAAAACCACCCCTTCCTTGTCGAGATGCTTTTTCGCTTGCGTAAGCGCAAAGTCATAGGCGCCAATCGGTGAGCCGCGGTATCCTGAAATAAATGCGCCGGTGTTCAGACCTGCAGCCCTATCCCGTCTCATTTGAACCAATGGCAAGCGGACCAGTGCCTGTGTGCCATTCATGAAGACCTTGCCTTCGGTAGCAGTATATTTGTCTTCTAAAGTGATCGATTTTGACAATAGATTAACGGTTGGATTGGTCTCTCCCATGGGGCCTCCGGAGGAATCTCATTGCAGGTATAATGACTGATATTGGGGAAATTTGTAGCCCAATTATTCAAGAATCATCGTGAATGCGTGCAATAAAATCGAGGTTTAGATTGAATAATTAGGATGAAAACTCTCAGAGAGGCAATTCAGTGGTGTTCTTGACCTCGTTCAGCGCAAAATGTGAATTCATTGTGCCCACGTGCGGCAGTTTCAAGAGTTTTCCCTTTACGGTTTTCTCATATTCGCGGACCGAACTGACGACCACCCTCAACAGATAATCGAATTCACCACTCATTGTATAACACTGCAGAATTTCGGGAACTGTGGCTGTCGCGTTTTCAAACGCATCGAGAACGTCAGCAGAGTGGGTATCCAATTTTACAAAAACGAATATGGACACATCCAGGCGAACTTTCTCAGCATCCAGCAGGCTGCGATTGCCCAGAATAATGCCCGCTTCCTGCATTTTCTTGATCCGCCGCCAACAGGGCGTATGGCTCAATCCGACATGTTCTCCAAGATCGCTGATTGCGATGTCAGAATCTTGCTGCAAGAGCCGCAGGATTTTCAAATCAAGGTCGTCCAGTTTCACGGATGATGTCTCGTCTTTGTTCGAATTCTTAGGATGAATGTCCAACATTGAGATGCAATTTGCAAATATCTTGCTTCAAGTTGCAAAACACAGGCGCCAGAGAACAACTACGGTTTGATCGATTTGAGATCAGAGCTCGAACCTCTTTTCTTTCTCTTCCGTTGTCGTTATGTGTTCACTCGAATTTCTCTCGGAATACTAAATCATGGCCCAATATCTGGTTGCTGCCTTTTATAAATTCGTTTCTCTTCCGGACTTTGAACAGAAGAAGTCGTTGATTGAAACCGTGGCGATTGAAAACTCCGTCATGGGCACCATTCTTTTGGCGAGCGAAGGCATAAATGGAACGGTTTCTGGCCCTGAAGACGGTTTGCGTGCTTTGTTGACTTTCATTCGCGAAGACCCGCGCCTTTCAGATTTGGAGCATAAAGAAAGCTGGGCTGATGAAAATCCGTTTTACCGGATGAAGGTTCGCCTGAAGAAAGAGATCGTAACGCTGGGCGTTGAGGGTGTAAGCCCCACCAAAACGGTCGGCGATTACATACCTGCCGAAAAATGGAACGATTTTATCAGCGATCCCAATGTGACCGTAATTGATACGCGTAATGATTATGAAGTCGCGATTGGCACGTTCAAAAATGCAGTAAATCCGGAAACGAACAGTTTTCGGGAATTCCCGGATTGGTTGGATGCACAATCCGATCTTGCCAAGGATGCGAAGATAGCCATGTTCTGCACCGGCGGCATACGATGCGAAAAATCAACCTCCCTGCTCAAGGAACGCGGGTTTGAGAATGTCTATCATCTCGATGGTGGCATCCTTAAATATCTTGAAAATGTGCCGGAGCAAGAGAGCCTGTGGGAAGGGGAATGTTTCGTCTTCGATCAACGTGTCAGCGTTGGGCATGGTCTCAAGCAAGGGCCATATGATTTGTGTCACGCTTGTCGTTATCCGATTACTGATGAAGACAAGATGTCAGAAACCTATGCGCCGGGTATTTCCTGCCCTCATTGTCACGACACCATGAGCGACGCGCAGCGCGCACGCTTTTCAGAAAGACAGCATCAAATTGAGTTGGCAAAAGCGCGAGGAGAAACGCATATTGCCGCTGACCAATCTGCGCAAAAGGAAAAAAAGCGCCTCGAAAAGGAAGAGCATTCGAGGCGCTCAAATCAGAAACAATAGTGTTTTTACGGGAGTTGGAGCTTTAGTGCCTGCTTCTCTCTGTTGCTTGGTTTGAAAGCGCATCCAGCATTTCATCATGCAGCATCAGAAGCTTGTTTACAGCGTCGAGTTCTGAACCGAGGCTCTCTTTTTCCCGACGCGTTACGTCCAGATCATCCTTTAGAGACTGCGCTGTCTCTTCAAGTTCTGTGATCCGGCTCAAATGCTGGCCCTGATATTCCAGACTTTTAACGTTGAGGCGCTCGTATTTCGATTTAAGTTCCGAAAATGCACCGCGCTCCATTTCAGATTCTTGCGAAATGAGTGAGATTTTCTCACTGCTTTCAGCCAGTCTTGTTTCTTTTTCAACAAGGCTTTCCTGCATGGTCATGATTGTTTCGCTTGCATCTCCAAGGCGAGATTTCATCTCCCGGTTTTCTCTGGTAAGTCCGGAATTAGCTTCAAGCAACGCCGCGACTTCTCCTCGAGCCTCTTTCAGATGTTGATTGGCGCGATCATTTTTCTCTCGCAGATCAGCAATCGTGGATTTGGCATCCGCGAAGTTTTCCGACATGGATTCCTGCAAAGCCTCCAACACACTCAATTGGCGCGTTTGTTTTTCCAGGGTGGCTTCCTGATCACGATTTGATACGCGCAGGCTCTTCAATTCAATTTGAGCTTCCCGCAATTCCTTGCGGGCAAGTTCAGCGTTGATAAATTCTTTTTCGAGGCTACTGATGAAAGCCAGCAGGCCACCGGATGTATCCAGCATGTCTTGCAGCACGGTAGTCTGGCTCCGAAAGCGGCTTACCAGCGATTGGCATTCTTCACGGTTTTCCCTGAATGCCTTTTGCTCATTCACCTCCTGTGTGTAAGGTGCATATTCTTCAATGACCGTTTCACATTGTTGAGTGGTCGCGGTCATGGCTTCCATAATGTCAGCCTCGAGCTGCGGAGCAACTGATAATTCTATTGCAAGATCTGTTTCCAGTTGACGCGCCATGAGGTGTTCCAGGCGCGCAGCTTTGATGCGTGAACGAACGGCTTCCACCTGGTTTTCGGATTTTGGAACAGAATGCGGATCATTGTTGGCAACAACAGGATCGCCATTGAAGTCTTCAGTCTGGACAGTCGTGTCAAAAGCCCGCTTTTGTAACGCCGCACTAGCTGTCATTATATCCCCCGTTGATTCATATCTTCTGATATCAGGTCTCGCCGCCCCAACCTGCGAATCAGTTTGCTGTTTGAAGATATGACAACTAGAATCTCAACACAAATTTCGGTGACAACTATATTTTTGATTGTGTTAGGAAATTATTAACCATGTCCGAAACCGAATCTCCGGTCCTATATTCGTTTCGCCGATGCCCTTATGCGATGAGAGCACGTCTTGGATTGCTGTCCAGTGGCCAGCAGTTCGAGCTTCGTGAAGTGGTCTTGAGGGACAAGCCTGCAGAAATGGTTGTAGCCAGCCCAAAGGCCACAGTTCCCGTTCTGGTGCTTTCAGACGGCACTGTCATCGATGAGAGTTTTGATGTGATGAAATGGGCCTTGGGAAAGAATGATCCCGAAGGTTTGCTCGACTATTCGGATGAAAAACTGGACTTGATGTTTGAATTGGTCGAGCAAAGCGACGGGCCTTTCAAATCTGCGCTGGATCGCTACAAGTATCCGAACCGATATGAGGATGTTTCGCGAAACCAGCAACGCGAGCTTGGCGCTGAGTTCATTCGTCAGCTCGACGCCTTGCTCGATGGTCAAGATCATCTTTTTGGAGCACGTTTCTCGTTTGCTGATGCGGCCATCCTTCCATTTGTCCGTCAGTTTGCGCATGTCGACCGTGACTGGTTCTGGGAAGAGGATTGGAAGAATGTAATCTGGTGGTTGGAAGTATTTCTCGAGAGCGACCGTTTCAAGGCAATCATGCACAAATATCCGCAATGGCAAAGCGGAGAGGCAGGTATTGCTTTTGGCGCCTGATTCCATTTGCGATCCACTCAACTTGTTGTGTCTTTATGTTACGCAGCGTGGTTGTGAAAATCTGTATGGTGAAGCGGATCGAATTTGTTGAACAACTAAGGAAGAAGTTATGAACCTTACTCGTCGCCAATTTGCAGGCCTGTCATTGGCCGTCGCTTCAACGTCATTATTAGGTGCTGCGCCTGCAATCGCAGGAGAGAAAGCGCGCAAGGGCACACTGTCCGGGCGCAAAGGCTATGAAGCCGGTGGTACCATCAAGGTTAAAAAAGAGGCTGGGAAGACCACTGTGGTTCTGGCAGAAGACTATTTCTTTGATCCAACCAACAAGAACCCGCCGGACATCAAGATCGGTTTTGGCAATGGCGAGGTATATGCCAAAGGGTCCAAAATTCACGACAAGCTGACAGTGAAAAAGGGTGCTGCATCTTTTGAGGTTCCTGCCAATATCGATACCGACCAATACAACGAGCTGTATGTGTATTGCGAAAAGTTTTCCGTTATCCTGGCTGTTGCCCCATTAAAGTAATGAGCGAGAAATTTTGTTCCTCAGGAGCCGCCGGATTCCGGCGGCTTTTTTGTTGCAGTTTGAAACTTCGAAGCAGTAAGTATTGAGCACATGTGAATTGGTGCTTGTGAAGCAACGAACCGGGGTGAAACCAAATTGTACAGTCAGGATTCTTTTTTTGGTTTAACCGTTCCGGGCCAAATCGGTCTTGTGATCCTGAGTAGCGTGCTGTTTGCTCTGATGCTCTTTCTGGCAAGGCGCGTGCTCACCAGACAAAAGACAATCGTCAAAATCCTTGGCGCGCTCTTGCTGTTCTGGCTATTTGTCTGGTGCTCGCCACAAATCTACTACCAGTACTATCATCTCCTGTTTGAGGGCCTGCCTTATCAGTGGGTGATCTGGCCACCAGCATCACCGTTGGATGCGCTCCGTATGCTGGTATTTCAAGGACCGCAAAACCTGTCTGCCCACAGTCAGGGCATTCTTGGGTGGTGTTTGTTGATCGTACCGTTTCTCCAAAACAGAAAAACCTAAATTCAGACGCATGCTCCAAGTGTTTCGCCGATTTCCGCATTCACTACACAATCGGCAAAACGATCCAATTCAGTTGGATCTCGATTGAGGATGGCAAACTTGGCTCCATTTCGTTTTGCATGAAGCGGGATCACCGCAGCTGGTTGAACGACCAGCGATGTGCCAATCGCAATGAAGAGATCAGCGGTTTCTGCAATCTCAAATGCGCGGTTTGTTTTGTCTGTAGGCATGCTTTCACCGAACATGACTATATCGGCTTTTATCAAGCCGCCGCATGAAGAGCATTTCGGACTTTCTTGAGTCTTTTCAAAGAGATCGCGACAGAGCTGCATATCATGATTCAATCCGCAGGATATGCATGATGTTGTGGTGGCGTTACCGTGAATCTCAATAATCTTGTCATCTGGTGCGCCACCACGTTGATGCAGGCCGTCTACATTCTGTGTGATCAGGCACTGTGCTTTTCCACTATTCAGCCATTCACCGATTTTACGATGACCAATATTTGGCTCCACCGAACCGATCTGGTCTTTCATGTAGAAGCGTCGGTGCCAATCTTCGATCCGGGCATCTTCGCTTTCAACATATTCTCCATATTGGACAATGCGGAATTTTTCCCACAAGCCGCCAGGAGATCGAAAGTCCGGCACACCAGACTCTGTTGAGATGCCTGCTCCGGTGAGGATGACCATATTGGAGGCTTGGTCAACGAGCGATTTGAAATGATCGAGTGTGTCCGGTTGAACCATTAGCCCGGGGACAGTCCGCGTAGCTTTTCAGATCTGCGGCGCAACAGTTCTACTGTCGTAAGGAGCATGATCGACATCAGAACCAGAATGGTTGCAACCGCCAGAATGGTCGGGCTGATTTGCTCACGCAGGCCTGAGAACATCTGACGAGGAATGGTTCGCTGGTCGACATCCGCCATGAAGATGACCGCAACCACTTCATCGAGCGATGTGATGAACGCGAAGAGAGCACCGGAAATCATACCCGGCAAAATGAGCGGCATGATCACCTTGAAGAAAGTGGTAAAACCGTTCGCACCCATGCTTTGTGAAGCGCGGATAAGCGATCTGTCAAAGCCGGAAAGTGTCGCGGTTACGGTGATGATGACGAAGGGTACGCCGAGCGTCGTGTGCGCCAGAACCAGCCCCAGATACGTTTTCGCCAAGCCGTCAGGATAGCCGGGTATGACACCCTGCATGGTGCCGCCATAGAAAAAGAACATGCCTGTCGCGGTGATTACTAGAGGCACAATCATCGGAGAAATAAGCAGGCTGGTGATCGCAGAACGGTAAGGCATTTCCGGGCGTGACAGGCCGAGGGCGGCGAGTGTTCCGAGAAATGTCGCCAGTGCGGTTGAAGCAATCGCGAGGAAGAAGGAGTTGCGGAACGCGCGGATCCATGTTGCGTTGTTCCACATGTCTGTCCACCATCCTTCAACGGCGTCAGGTGCTGTCATGCCGAAGCGGAAGATGTCCGCGTACCACCGGAAGGAATACGCCTCTGGATCAAGACGCATCATGCCTTCGGTGAATGAGAAATACGGTTCTGCGTTAAACGATAGCGGGATGATGATCAGGATTGGCAGGATCAGAAACAGAAAGATGATCGTGCAAGTCGCGAGATAGGCATATTGCCAGATTTTCTCTCCTTGCGATGCGTAGGGTGGCAGAGGTGTCATGCAGAAAAGCGGAATGCCAAACAGCAGGAAGAAACCGAAGGTGCCGCCAATAGACCGCGTGAACATCAAGAACAATACTGTCGCGGCAAGAAGCGCGTAGAAGCCGGGAGTTTTGATGCGTTGAGAAATTGGCATATCTACCTCACCCGAACTTCAGATTATCGACGCCGACCAGCTTGTTGTAGATCCAGTAAAGGACCAACACGACCACAAGCAAAATGGTTCCGAGCGCAGCACCCAGTGACCAGTTCAGCGTTCTTTGGATATGGTTGGCAATCAGGTTTGAGATCAGCAGGCCATCATTACCACCAACAAGGGCAGGGGTGATGTAGTAACCGATCGCCAGAATGAAAACGAGCAGTACGCCAGCTGCAATGCCTGGGATGGTTTGCGGGAAATATACACGGCGGAACGCAAGGAAGTTTGAGGCGCCCATGGATTTTGCTGCTCGCATATAGCTCGGTGGAATTGTCTTCATCACCGAGTAAAGCGGCAGGATCATAAAGGGCAGAAGGATGTGCACCATTGAGATGACTGTTCCGGTGGCATTGTAGATCATCTGAATACGGTGTTCATCACCAATGAACCCCAGATAAACAAAGACATTGTTGAGAATGCCTTCTTTCTGCAGCATTGCGATCCATGCGGATGTTCTGACCAACAAAGATGTCCAGAAAGGCAGGAGCACAAGGATCATCAAGAGGTTTGAGGTTCGCAGCGGTAAGGTTGAGAGCAGATAAGCAACCGGATAGGCAATGATGAAGCAGAGGAATGTTATGAGGGCCGACAGCCAGATGGTCTTCCAAAGGATCGGCAGATAAATCCGATAAAGTTCGTCTGCCCGAACGATGCTCTCATTTTCATCGTATTTACGATCGGTGGCAGCCAAATAGAAGGAAAGTGTATAGTCGCGCGTCACCCGTTTAAGCGTGACCCAGACATTTTTGTTTTCCCACTTTTTGTCAATCTTGATCAACGCATCAAGATAGGGGCCTTCAGTGATTTTTCCGGCACGGCGAGCCGTTTTGGTGAAAAGACTCCGGGAGCCTGGAATTTCATAGTTCACGCGGGTCGCCAGGTTGCCAACAGTTTTGCCGACCTCGCGATTTTTCCTGGCGGTTGCCAAATCTTCGACAAATATCTTTATGATGTCATCTGAAGGGTAGTCTTCTCCATCCCACTTCTGAATGGCTTCTGCGAAATTGGGCGCTACGTTAGAACCGGTCGGGTTATGGAGTGAGCGAAAGAGCATATCGCCAATTGGCAATACGAAAGAAACGATAATAAACAATACAAGCGGCATGGTGAGCAGCAGCGCACGAAACTTCATGCGGCGCGTCGTCTTTGCCAGCTGTTGTTTTAATGGCGTGCCATCATAGGCGACAAGAACATCACTGCTTTGTGCGGCGTCTGTCATGGCTTACGCATTTCCCCTGTGTTTCTGACTCTGCTGGTCAGTTTTATTCCTTAAGGAAGTGGTTCGGGCAGAAAACCGCCCGAACCCAATTCTTTCAAAAAGAATTAGTTAGCCAACCAAGCGTTGAAACGCTCTGTTAGCTGGTCTGCATTGTCAGCCCAGAACTCGAAGTTGTTCTGAACAGCATTTGTCAGGTTGTTTGGAGCTGTTGGCATTTGAGGACCCATGTCGATGTCCTGATTATGGTATTTGCCAACCAATGGTGCGGATGACTTGCGTGCTGGGCCATATGAAATCCATGAAGCCTGTGCAGCAAGCTGCTCAGTAGCTGTAGAGAATTTCAGGAAGTCCATCGCTGTTTCTTTGTTCTTAGCGCCTTTTGGAATAACCCAAAGGTCAAGGTCCCAAACCTGGCCATCCCAAACGATTTCGAATGGCTTGCCTTCGCCTGCAACCGCGTTGAAGATACGGCCATTGTAAGCAGTTGTCATTGCAACTTCACCGTCAGCCAAAAGCTGTGGAGGCTGAGCGCCTGCTTCCCACCAGACAACATCGTCTTTGATCGTGTCCAGTTTAGCAAAAGCTCGGTCGACACCTTCAGGTGTTTCCAGCACTGAATATACGTCTTTCGCAGCAACGCCGTCAGCCATTAGAGCGAACTCAAGGTTTACTTTTGCACCTTTGCGCAGCCCGCGCTTGCCTGGGAATTTTGCAGTATCAAAGAAGTCTGCCATGGTTTTTGGGCCATCAGCGATCTTTGATGAGTCATAAGCAAAGATGGTTGACCATACGATGTTGGCAACAGCGCAGTCATACAGTGTGCCTTCGATGAAGTCTTCTGTAGCTGGTGTTCCATCAGCGCCTGCTGGCAGAGCTGAATGGTCAATTGTTTCCAGCAACCCTTCGTCACATGCGCGGATAGCGTCTGACAGTTCAACATCAACGATGTCCCATGTTACGTTTCCGGCTTCAACCTGAGCTTTGATCTCAGCAATGCCACCATTGTAATCTTCAGAATTGATTTTTACGCCGGTCTTCTCAATGAATGGCTTGTGGTAAGCTTCAACCTGAGACTTGGTATAAGCACCACCCCAAGATACAACAGTAAGTTCACCCGCTGCATTTGCAGCAGAAGTGGACATCACCATTGCAAGACCAATTGCAGAACCTGCAAGAAGTTTAGTGAGTTTCATGTTTCTCTCCCTTTACGGTTTTGTGTTTTGCTTCCGCAAAACGGTTTTAATTGCGCCCCGACCTCCTCCGAGTCGTTGTGCAAATTCCTTATGCTACAAGATCCAATGCCTTGCAGTCTTCGCTGGCCCAGCCGATGGTTTTTGTTTCCCCTTCAGCAAGTGGCTTACGATCACTTCTGTTGCGCACTTTGACGATAAATTCGTCATTGCCGGCAACATTCATGCGAACCCGAATATGGTCGCCCAGATAGATCAATTCTTCAATGCGTCCTTCGATCACATTCTTATGGCTCTTGGGTGGATCCAGTTCTACCCGTTCTGGCCGCAAGGACAGCGTGGTTCGATCACCCTTGCCGGATACATTCACTTTTTGAGCTTTTACCATGGAGCCATTGTCGAGCTTCACATCGCAAATATCTTTCGTAACTCTCTCAACCGTTCCGTTCAGCTTGTTGTTCTCGCCTATGAACTGAGCAACGAATGAATTCTGTGGGTCTTCGTAGAGTGCCTGTGGCGATGAAAGCTGTTGGATCACGCCATCTTCAAACACGGCAACGCGGTCAGACATGGTCAGTGCTTCTGTCTGATCATGCGTCACATAAACGACCGTTACGCCGAGATTTTCGTGGATGTGTTTGATCTCGTATTGCATCTGCTCGCGCAATTGTTTGTCGAGCGCGCCAAGCGGTTCGTCCATCAAGACGAGATCGGGTTCAAATACCAGGGCGCGTGCCACCGCGACGCGTTGTTGTTGACCGCCTGACAATTGCGCAGGACGACGTCCGCCCATTTGAGGCAGTTCGACCATTTCCAGAACGCGCTTTACCCTGTCTTCCTGCTCGAATTTCGACATGCCTCTAACCTGAAGTGGGAAAGCTAGGTTTTCAGCCACGGTCATGTGCGGGAAGAGTGCGTAATTCTGGAAAACCATACCAATACCACGCTTGTTTGGTGGTACGGCATTGATTGGACGATTGTTGAGGAAAATCTCACCGTGTGTTGCGGGTTCAAATCCGGCGAGCATCATGAGGCAGGTTGTTTTGCCGGAGCCTGATGGTCCAAGCATGGTTACAAATTCGCCCTTGCGAATGTCCAGGTTCAGGTCTTTAACAACCAGAACTTCCCCATCATAACTTTTTTGAACGTTTTCAAAACGGACGTAGGAATCGTCCGAACCCGCGCTTCTTGTGGACATTTATGGCACTCTACTCCCTATGCAGGCCGCTTTTTAGCGTTTTTTTGTCCTGCATCTTCTCCACGGCCCACTCAACATGTTTGTTCTCAAAACGTCAATGAAAAAGTCTCGTTTTTGCACCATTGGTAAATTTGACGCGGATGGGTGAAAGGTTGAAGCCAATTTTCCTGCGATCCAAAGCGCAGAAGTCACTTTTCCTTTTCGTGAAAAATGAACCCAAGGAAGTTGAGAAGAATTTGAGCTGCAAGAAAAGAAGTGCTGCCAGTTTGGTCATAGTCCGGAGCAACTTCTACCAAGTCCATGCCAATCACATCCCCTTGTTTGGTCAGGCCTTGGAGGAGTTCCAGCACTTCATAGTATAAGAACCCTCCATGGCTTGGCGTTCCTGTTCCGGGTGCGATCGATGGATCGAAGCCATCAATATCTATTGTCACATAATAGCGTTCACCGGCGGGAATACGCCTCAGGACGTTTTCAACGCCCAATTTGCGAAACTGGCGAACCGAGAGAATGTCGGACCCCATGGCACGGGCATCGTCATAACCTTCCTTTGCAGTCGAGGAGACATTGCGAATGCCGATCTGAGACAGGCCAGTGACGTAGTCTTTCTCAGCGGCGCGACGCATTGGATTGCCGTGGCCATGGCGGACACCGTGACGTATATCTACGAAATCGAGATGGGCATCGATTTGCACAAGGTGGAATGGTTGCTGATCATCAAATGCCCGAATGCAGGGAATGTTTATTGAATGGTCACCACCAAGGGTGACGGGCAGGGCGCCAGCAGCGAGTGCCTTGCGCACGCCTAGCTCAATATTTGCATGGCTTTTTTCAGTGTCGGTATGGACAATATCAGCGTCGCCCATATCAACAATTTTCACACTGCCCGGTAGATAGATCGCATCATCTTCATGATCATATGCGCCAGCGTGGCCAAACGAAAAAAGTGTAGATGCTTCGCGAATGCCCCGTGGGCCAAAGCGCGCGCCGGACCGGTATTGAGTGCCAAAATCAAATGGTGCGCCAAGAATTGCCACATCTGCTTTGATCCGGTCCCAGTCCTCGCAAATCGGATTTTTGCCAAAGGTGGCAAACCCTACAAATGGCAGGTTCAACCGACCGTCTTCATATCCGTGATCTGCCATGAGAGCCTCCAAAAAATCAGGCAATAAAAAAGGGCAGCATGTGCGCCACCCTTTTCGAAATCAAGAAATAAATTCTGAAATCGGCTTAGAGAATTGAGCTCAATTTCATGGCGACGCCCATGTCACCATCAACCTTGATTTTGCCCTGCATGAATGCAGCAGTTGGATCAAGGTCGCCAGCTACCAGCGCTTCCAATGTTTCTGCATCGCATGAAACGGTGCAATCTGCATCTGCATTATCGGTTGAAACGGTGGGTGGTGTTGAATTGCCGTCGATGAAAACACAGCCAGCATCGCCACAATCAAACTTTACGGATGCACCGATGCCGCTTCCGCCGGACACTTTAGATGAAATTGCTTCTACAACTGAATCAAGGCTCATGGGAGCTCCTCCAAATAGGTTTCTTCCCGGTAACCGTATACAGAGCTTTGGTCAAAACGCAACCGATTACGTTTACGTAAATGGAAACATTTTTCTATGGTCGCTTCAATTTGGCTTCATCCTTTTTACGAGCAAAATTTACGACTACGCGTCCGACTGGCACACCGAATTTGAAGACCGTTGCAGTGTTCTTTACCGTTCCGTCACGGAGCAAAACCATTTTGTCTTTGAAGCGGACGAGATTATCGCGATTTTCGGCATCCAGAAACAAATCATAGCCGTATCGAGCTGTATTGCCTTTGATCGTAACGCTTGCCACGCCTTTCACATCAGACCGGCGCCCAACATATTTTCCTTCACCGGTCTTGGTAAAAAACCAAATCTTTGTTTCGCGTACGCCATCATCATAGGCAAATTTTTCAACCAGCTTGAGGGTTTGACCGTCCCATATGCCGTTGAGGTCTACCCGAAATGTTCGTTTGACGCCGTTGATGGCAGAGAACTTCCCATATGCAACGGTCTTCCCTTCAAAATAGTCTTCAAACGTAAAGCTCTGTGCGAAGCTGTTTGTGATGTTGAAAACAAATGAGAAGCAAATGAATGCAGCGAGTGTCAATGTGCGGGTTGCGATGGTCATGGTTTCTCCTGTGTTGATGTATTAACGGGAGAACTGATTGCTTTGTTTCATGTTCTGTAGTTTAGAGGCCTTGTCAGTGACAGAAGATTTTCGTCGCTGGCATAAAAAGTCAGTATCTCTAAACCGCTAAATCGCGAACCGGCCTTCCATAATTCGTCAGCCACTTTTTTGTATCTTCGATGGACATGGGCATTCCAATTCCAAACCCTTGCGCATAATCGCAACCAGTGGCTTTCAAACTTGTATATTGCTCGCGGGTTTCGATACCCTCGGCAGTGACTTCCAATCCCATTTTCTGGCTCAATTGAATGATAGTATCAACCACCACTTTGCTGCGGGGTTCATGAAGATTTTCAATCAAACCCTGATCAATTTTCAAACCGGAAAGCTTCAGGTTTGCCAACGTGGACAAGGATGCATATCCGGTACCAAAATCATCAATCTCCACTTTGAAACCTTGTTCCGAAAGGGTGCGAAGGGTCGCATGAGTTGCCTCGTCCGTATTGGCAATCAGGGTCGTTTCCAAAACTTCTACAGTCACATCGGATGGTTTGAGACCGCGTTTTTCAACCTTTGCAAAAAGATCGTACACGAATGTGGCAGACTGCAGCGATGCCCCCGAAGCATTGATAGAGATGCTCGGCACTTCCCAACCATCGTTTCTCAATTTCACAAGTGCGTCCAGCCCCTTGCAAATTGCCTGCTGATCAATTTCCTCGACGATTCCTGTTTCCTGGGCAAGTTCCAGAAATTCTTCAGGCGCCAGAATACCTCTATTGGGATGCTGCCAGCGGGTCAGCACTTCGAGGCCTTGCAGGCTTCCGTCCTTCATACTCACCTTAGGTTGAAAGAACGGAAAGAATTCCTGATCTGCGACGGCATGCTGGAGGTCCTGTCCGAGCGTATGGCGAAACTCAACATCACGTCGCATTTTCTCATGGAAGAAAACAGCACGTCCTCGTCCTGCGTTCTTTGCGGCGTAGAGCGCAATATCTGCATTTGCCATCAGGTCATCGCCATTGTCATTTGCCCCAGAGGCAAAGATGTAACCGATGCTTGCGCCAATACTGCAGGTGTTTCCGTCAATAACCATCGGCTGTTTTACCCGAGTAATAATTGCTTCCGCGATGCGGTGTGCTGCCTGAACGGGATGGCTTTCATCAATGTTGAGGACAATAACAAACTCATCGCCTCCTACGCGTGCTACCAGGTCAGTTTTGCGCACACGTGCCTTCATGTTTTCCGCTGTTTTACGGATAACCTCGTCACCGACCGGATGCCCGAGGGAATCGTTTATTTCCTTGAAACGATCCAAATCAATATGCATCACGCACAGGTGGGTGTTGTTTTCCCTCCGCTCTTTCAGCATTCGAGCCAGTTCTGAGGAGAGTTTCTTTCTGTTGGCCAATCCGGTCAGGTGATCATGATTGGCAGCATGATCCAATTGTTGCGAGAGCGAGGTCAGTTCGCTGTTTTGTTCACTCAGTTGTTTTGCCTTTTCTTCTGCTGTGTCCAACGAGGTTACTACACTGTTGTGCGCTGGCCAGAAAATCAACAGCGCTTCTGCGACTAGAAGTGAAATCGCGAGTACAAGGGCGAAGGTTTGGTAGTCATGCAGTGTTCCAATGCGTGCGTTTGCATCACTGGCGAAGGCTTTAACTGCATCATCCAGTTGGGAAAGTAGAGATGAAAATGCCGCATTTTGAATTTGTAGGACAGAAAAAGAAGTGTTTCCCTGATTACCAATGTTCTCCAAAAAGGCATACACGTTGTCGATGAATTCGCGACTTCTTTTGTCCAGCCCGATATTTGATCCTTCAGCATAAATTTCCGCGACCGTCGGAATGTCTTTTGCAAAAATCAGCAGTTTATCGTGGGCTGTCTCAAACTGGGTAACAGCCTCTCGCAATGATGCGGCAACGAGGGGTTGCTTGGGGGTTTCGGAAAGTATCAAGACGAGACCGGAAATCCGCTGGCTCAACATGCGCTGCCGTCCGCTTAGGTCGATTATCTCAGCATCATTTGCACCAGAGTTGATGATGGTGATGTGAAGTCCATGACCACACAAGAGCATCATGAGCAGCAATAGCAAGCCTACAAGATATCGTCTCCAGAGCTTTTTCGGGTTGGAAATCTGGAACAATTTTCTCATGAAATCGCTCCAGTTTTATTAGTCGTTCGTTCCCTAACTTGGGTTGGATACGCTAGAGAAATAGGCTTAAGAGGGGAGACATTTATCCCGGAAGAAGAATAGAAGCAGATTTGGTTGATGAACATTTTCGGTTTCCATTGATTGACCGAACGTTGCCCACCTGTATCAACGCCCACGACCCGAGGTTAGGATCGCGGTGTTACCAAAGCGTGTAAGTCTAGTTGCAAGATTTAGAGTTGGCGTTTAACCAATCAGGCAGTCGCCATACTCTTCGCGAAGTTCTTTCTTGAGTATCTTGCCCGTCGCTCCAAGAGGCAGGCTTTCAACGAATATCACCTTATCCGGAATTTGCCACTTCGCGATCTTGTCTTCGAAGTAAGAGAGGATGTCTGCCTCGCTTACATTCTGGCCTTCGGCTTTCACTGCAATGATTACCGGGCGCTCATCCCACTTTTCGTGACGTGCAGCAATCGCAGCCGCACCAGACAAGGCCGGATGGGCCACAGCGATGTTCTCCAACTCAACGGTCGAAATCCATTCTCCGCCTGACTTGATAATGTCTTTGGAACGATCCCGGATGATCATGAAACCGTCTTCATCCAATGTTGCAACATCGCCGGTGTGGAACCAGCCGTCTTCCAAAGTGGTGCCTTGTTCTGCAAGGAAGTACTCATCCAACACCCAGGGGCCGCGACAATACAGGTTGCCTTGTGTTTCACCATCATTGGGTAAGCGGTTCATTTCATCGTCGAAGATCGCAAGTTCCATCCCGAATGGCGGGCGCCCCTGTCCCAAACGAATATCCTTTTGCTCTGCTTCATTTAGTTCAAAGTGCTTGTTCTTGAGATGGTTGACGGTGCCAAGCGGTGACATTTCTGTCATGCCCCATGCATGAAGAACCTCTACGCCATAATCGTCGCGGAATTTGTCGATCATTGAGGGTGGGCAAGCAGAGCCGCCAATGACGGTGCGGTTCATATGAGGCAGTTTTGTATTGGAAGCCTCAAGGTACTGGATCAGGCCCGCCCAGATTGTTGGTACCCCCGCGGCAATGGTGACTTTTTCGTCGTTGAACAGTTTGGCGAGGCTCTCACCATCCAGACCCGGGCCGGGCATTACCATTTTCGACCCCGCAAGTGCGGCTGCATATGGTGATCCCCAAGCGTTTACGTGAAACATCGGGACAACTGGCAAAAGACAATCGCGTGCGCTGAACCCCATGACATCGGGTGTGGCGGACATCATGGCGTGCAACAGAGTTGAGCGATGTGAATAGATGACGCCTTTTGGGTTTCCGGTTGTACCGGATGTATAACACAGAGAAGATGCTTCACGTTCGTCAAACTGCGGCCATTCAGCATCTGCGTCACCGCTTGCAATCAAGTCTTCATAGAATGAGAGCCAATCGCGTCCTTTCGCCATCTCTTCGCTTCTGGCTTCCATGAGGACCCAGTGTTCAACACCGGGGCAATTTTCACGAATGCCTTCAACCAGCGGTAGAAAAGTCTGGTCGAAAAATACCGCACGGTCTTCTGCATGGCTGATGATGTAAACCATTTGCTCAGGAAACAGGCGAGGATTCACAGTGTGACAAACCATCCCCATGCCGGAAATGCCATAATATAATTCAAGGTGACGATGGTTGTTCCAGGCCAGCGTACCAATCCGGTCTGAGTGCTTCATCCCCAACTTGATAAGTGCTGATCCAATTTGTTTGGACCGCTTTTGTATTTCTGCATAGTTTGAGCGATGCTGCGAGCCATCGCAATTCACAGAGACAATCTTGGTATCGCCATGATAGCGCGCTGCATGGTCGATGATGTTTGAAATCAGAAGCTCCTGCTCCATCATTTGTCCGCGCATGAGATGTCTCCTCCTAGAAAAACTGGTGTTTTATAGCTAGGGTGTTTGCCTGTGTGAATAAGGAAAATGACTTGAGCGATAAAATAAATCCTGTGCGTGAAACGGACGACGAGGCTATCAACATTGCCAGTAAATTGATTGCAGAAACAAATTATGCTGCGCTTGGTGTATTGGAGACAGGTACAGGTATACCTCTGGTTAGCCGGGTTGCCGCTGCATGGTCTGAGAATACCGGGTTGTTTTTTTGTGCGTCTGATCTTTCAGTGCATTCAAAATGCCTTGTTGAAGACAATAATTGCTCGTTGATGCTTGGTGAGCCGGGGAAGGGAGATGGCCTTGCTTATGCAAGAATGACGGTTATCGGGAAGACCGGCAGGTTAGAGAATTCTGCCGATCAAAAACAAAATTTGCGAACCGTTTTTCTGGAAACGCATCCAAAGGCCGAATTGTATGTGGACTTTGCTGATTTTGGCTTCTACCCAATTGCGGTGGAGCGGATTTTGTTAAACGGCGGCTTCGGAAAGGCCTATCATCTTAATTCTTCAGAGCTCGCTTTCATTGGTGGTTGAAAAGCGATCGGCATTGGAAGATAGTCGCCAAATGAGCGAACAAAACATACCAAAGCGCCCGCTTGAGGGCTATCGAATTCTTGATCTGACCTCAGTTGTTCTGGGCCCGTATTGCACGCAACTTTTGGGTGATCTCGGCGCGGATGTTATCAAGATTGAAAGCCCCGACGGGGATATCATGCGGCATGCGGGACCAATGGTCTCCCCTGGAATGGGCCCAATTTATTTAACGATAAACCGCAACAAGCGCGCAATGACGCTGGACCTGAAACAAGACGGTGCAAAGGCCATCCTTCGCAAACTGATAGAGAATGCCGATGGCATTATTCATAACATTAGGGCAGGCGGTATGCGCCGCCTCGGCTTTGACTATGACAATGTGAAGACGATCAAGCCAGACATTATTTATTGCCATGCGGTGGGTTATGGATCGAAGGGGCATTATGCTGAACGCCAAGCCTATGATGATCTTGTGCAAGCAGCTTCGGGCGCAGCATTCATGATACCGCAACAGGATGGTTCAACGGACCCAAGGTATTTTCCAGGGCTTGTTGCTGACAAGACCACCGGTTTGCACGCGGCTTATGCCATGCTGGCCGCTTTCATGCACCGGGAAAGAACCGGGGAAGGCCAATTTGTCGAAGTGCCAATGATGGAGTGCATGGTCTCTTTCACCATGGCTGAAAATCTCTATGGACACGCCTTTGTACCGCCGCGGGAACCGATTGCTTATACCCGGTCGATCAACCCCAATCGCAAGCCCTACAAAACCAAAGATGGCTATATCGCTATCATGCCTTACTCGAATGCCAACTGGGAAAATTTTCTTGCTCATGGTGGACGTGATGAGCTTATGCTCGACCCCCGATATTCCACCTATGAGGAGCGGACCAAAAACATCACTGATCTTTATAAAGTGTGTGAAGAAGTTGCCCTCCTGAAGACAACGGACGAATGGATGGACGTACTGGCGTCAGAAAATGTACCGTGCATGCGTGTGCACACTCTCAAGAGTGTGCTGGAGGATCCCCAAATCTCTGAGACAGGTTTTCTGGAAGAACGTGAGCATCCCAGTGAGGGACGCTACACAGCAGTGAACAATCCCATCTCATTTTCCGGATCACCGGTAACGATTGATCGGGATCCGCCGCTCTTGGGCGAACACAACAGGGAAATCGCGTTGGAAATCGGATTGTCAGAATCTGAGATAAATCAATACTTTGAAGAGGGCGTTTTTGGATAAATGTTATGATTGTCCCAATGGGATTGGGGCTGTGCCGAAGCACAACCCCTAACGAAAGAGGGGTAAATAGGCTGGGGCACCCCTTACTTCCGCTACGTCACTTATGCATGTTCGATTTGTTTGACGCAATGAAAAAAATACAATCTAAGCGGCATAGCCATCAAGTTTTGCACGGTTTAATTGCTGAAAAGACGGAAAGTTTGTCATGAGTAATGCAATTGCGGGCCATCTGTTGAAAAATTGCCTCGAGGCGCAAGGGGTTGAGCGGGTCTTCTGTGTGCCCGGTGAAAGCTACCTGGCAGTCTTGGATGCATTGTTTGATTCGCCCATTGAGACGGTCGTTGCCCGACATGAGGGCGGTGCGGCTATTATGGCAGAAGCCGATGGCAAGATGACGGGGAGGCCAGGCGTGTGCATGGTGACCCGTGGCCCCGGAGCCACAAACGCTGCCGCGGGTGTTCACATCGCTGCACAGGATTCTACGCCGATAGTTCTGTTTGTGGGGCAGATCGCAAGGGACATGCGCGGCCGCGAAGCATTTCAGGAAATGGACTATCGCGCAGTGTTCGGTTCCGTCGCAAAATGGGTGGAAGAGATTGACAGGCCGGAACGTATTCCCGAGATTATCTCGCACGCTTGGCATGTAGCCATGAGCGGTCGGCCGGGGCCGGTTGTGATCGCACTGCCCGAAGACATGCTTCGTGAAACGGTCGCGGTCTCTCCAGGACCAAGGGTGGAGGTTGCCGAACCAGCGCCAACGTTGGGAGCGCTGGAACATCTGATAACGAGATTGGAAAAAGCCAAGTCACCGATGATTGTGGTGGGTGGTTCCCGCTGGACAAAAGATGCCTGCGATATGCTCAGACAGTTTGCAGAAAAATGGGGGCTGCCGGTCGGAGTGTCCTTCAGACGCCAGCAATTGTTCGATGCCAATCATCCAAACTATGCAGGGGATGTTGGGCTGGGAATAAATCCGGAACTCAAAGATCGTGTGGCAGGGTCTGATTTGTTGATCCTGTTGGGGTGTCGTTTCAGTGAAAATCCAAGCCAGGGGTTTTCCATTCTGGATATGCCGGGCAATGGTAAGGGCTTGGTTCATATTCACCCAGGTCCCGAAGAACTGGGTCGGATTTATGTGCCTGAGATAGCGATTAATGCAACGCCTACTACGTTTCTCAGTTCGATGCTTGAATGGGATGCAAAGGTCAATTTTCAGCCTGAGGCGGATGAAGCTCATGCATCCTATTTGAAATGGACCGATTTGTCACCGGAAGGGGTTGGTGAAGTAACGATGAGCAACACTATTTCCAGGTTGAGAGACGTGTTGCCCGATGATGCAATCTTGTGCAATGGCGCAGGGAATTATGCCATCTGGTTACACCGTTTCTACCGTTATAAATGGGGGACACAACTGGCCCCAACATCCGGGTCAATGGGATATGGGATGCCCGCGGCAATTGCTGCTGCAAAACGCAATCCCAACAAAACAATTGTAGTACTTGCTGGCGATGGCTGTTTTCAGATGACAGGACAGGAGTTTGGTGTGGCCTGCGAGCACGGTCTGAATATCAAGGTCATTGTCTGTGACAATGGAGTTTATGGAACCATAAGAATGCATCAGGAGCGCGACTACCCCGGACGTGTTTCCGGAACGGGCATGCGGAACCCGGATTTCAAGGTCTGGGCGAAAGCATACGGTGCGGAAGCCTATTCAGTTTGGAAAGACGCAGAATTCGAAAACGTTTTGCAACGGGCACTCGAAAAACAAGGTCCTGCACTCATTCATCTTAAACTCGATGCGCGTGATATCGCACCGGGTCGGGTCATCGAAGCATGAGCATCGCAAATGCAGAAGGTGAACTGCCAACGCTGCATTTTCTCTGCGGAAAAGCAGCCTCTGGAAAATCTACCTTAAGCAAAGAACTTGGTGAGCAAGCGAATACGGTTGTGATCTCAGAAGATCATTGGCTCTCTGTTTTGTTTGGCGATCAAATGTCGTCACTCCAAGATTACTTGAGATTTTCGGCGCGACTGAAAGAGATCATGATGCCTCATGTGGTGTCGTTGCTTGAGGCCGGGGTTTCGGTTGTCCTGGATTTTCCAGCAAACACCGTCGAGAGTCGGAGGTGGATGATTGAAATCTTGAAAGGCACTGATGTAACGCACATCATGCATTTTCTGGATGTATCCGACGAAGTTTGCAAAAAACGCGTTCGAGAACGCAACGAGTCTGGTGATCATCCCTTCCGGTTGTCAGAAGAACAATTTGATAAGCTTGCACGGCACTTTTCCCCTCCAACTAAGGAAGAAGGCTTCAATGTAATCCGCTACAAGGAATAAAGGGATCTTTTTCGGAAGGGATAACACATGAGTTCCGTTTTATCCGCTCCAGAGATCGGTATCGGGATAGAACTGTGACCATGCGAACCAGAATGCCTGGTGGCTGCCCAGATCAGTGCCATTGGTGTCGATAGCCTTCACACCGCCCGCATCGAGTTTCAAACGTATGTTCTCGTAGGCGATTTCCTTACCGCTTTGTAATGCAGCTATCGCTTTGCTTCTTTGAAAGGCAATTGGCTTTCCTGATGCTGTAACAATACCGATGATGTCTTCGTGGACCGAAAGTCTTGGGTCTACATTTCCAACCGGAAAAATGGGGCCATTGGCGTCGCGATTGTTGCGGAAATCGAAGTCTCGTCCCAGAGCCAAACTTTCAACCAGGACAGTGGTTTCCGGGTGAGCTTTCTTCCAGGTTCCCCAGTCGGTGGTGATGACACTGGCTTGCTTTAGCTTCACCTTCTTTTCCGCCAATGGACCAGTAACTGCGTGGCCAAGGAATGTGTCGAATACTGAGTAGGTATTCACATCATACATTACTTTGTTCGAACGAATGAGAAGGCCGGAAGTTCTCAGGACAGGCCTGTCTACCCCGTTTGGCACATCGTCAGTGAAGTAGGCCTGCGCCGCGCCGCAAAGTGTGCAATACGGAATACCCAGTTGGCGGCCACCCAAAGTGTCGTTGACCATTTCTCGAACTTCCATGATCCGGCGCGGATAGGCGCGGTACTCGCCGTTGACCTCAATGCCAAAAACAATGTCATCGTCCTTCAGCCATTTTGCCTCTTCAGCGCTGCTGACTTCAGGATTGTCGGCTGCCGGAATACAATTACATGTCTTGTCCGTTGTGTCGTAAGCCCGGTCGTCAATCAGAACACCACCCCATGAGACGAGACGCCAATCAATATCACCTTCAACGAAAATTCTGTCCCAACCGGGCACAATGCTTGTGAAGATTGCGCGTTTCGCCTCGAGATATTTTGGTGGGGCGGGAATGTCCCACGCGATCAGATGGTCGGTGACGACACCCCAACTGTTCTGGGAGGGCAAGTCCTTTCCCAGCAGTTTTGAAGCGGCATTGTTCAGCGCAGTATCCAGTCTTTGCCCGCTTGTGAAGCGAAGAAGATCGCTGATGATCCAAACGATGCGCGGGTCCTTGGACGCGGCGAGTTGCTCAAGGGCAAGCTCCTGATCGCGTCCCCAATTCGAATTCGTCACCGCATCAATAAAGGCGGTTTTGACAGCTGCCTGATGATCAGCTGAGAGATCGCCTTCGGGAATTGAGGGAGGATTTCCGAATTGCTCAATAACGTATGCCGGTAAGGGCTTGCTGGCTTCTGAATGTGCAGTGCCGAACTGAAAAGTAGCAAGTACAGCAAACGTCATGGCCCATAGGAGGTTGCGTATTCTTCCGATTTCAATGGTCATGATGTTTCCCTCCTACATTCTGACGATTTGGTAAGGCGGCGTTTTTTCATCACCTATCCAATATGCTCTCCTGTATATCTTCTGAGGGTGTCTCGTCGCCAATAACTCTTGTGTCAGAAGCCTGTGAATGAACTAGCGAGCGCCAATTTTTCTCTACTTTGAGGGGGTTAGATTTGTTCCATTAAATACCCGGGAATCGTCGCGCTGTAGCCATGCTGCCCGAAGCGTGATCAGGTGCAGTAGAATGCCAAACGGAGGTCCAAGAAACAATGGAACAAGATTTATCGGAAAATCGACTAGACGTTGTGCGCCATACAAGTTCGCTGAAACAGGTGCGACGATCAAGTCGCCGATGCCGATAATGGTCCAAATAACGATTGCCAGGAACCAAATTTTGTTCTGCGTGTACACCAAATATGCGACCAAGGGCGCTAATACACCTGTCAAAACATCTCCCCAGCCAGCGTTAAATGCAAAACCATAGCTGAGCAAATCATGCTGATAGTAGGCATAGATGAAGACTATGCCTGCCACTCGATAGGTGCCTAAAGCGACCAGCATATACAACGGTATCGATTTCAGGATTTCTGAAACTGTATTCGTGAATAGCAGCAGGCTGCCAATTGCCAATGGGATTGCCAGGAC
>JASJDO010000113.1 GCA_030065115.1 Rhizobiaceae bacterium
GAAACTGTCATGATCGGCCAGATTCAAATAGCCATCATCAATCATCAAAAATCACCTTTGAGAAATTGTGTGGACCACCGGGCAAACGTTCCACCACCCTGCTCCTGATCCAGACTTGCACAAATTCCTTCGACCTCATCGGGAGGAAGTTTGCTGCGCGTGGCGTCCAACACGCAGCGCATGAATGCGTCACTGAACTCAGGATGTGACTGTGTCGTAAAGATGTGGTTGCCTTTGGCGAAACTTGATATCGGGCACTTGTTGTTGGAACCCAACAAATCACATTGCGACGGCAAGGCAGTCACTTGATCTTCGTGAAAAACATACATGGGCAGTTCACTAATTGACTTGTCCATCCAGGGCCTTGATTGCTGAAAGATCGTATTTTCTATGCCCACATTCCAACCGATAGTGGATTTCTCCACTGTTCCTCCCAACGCAAGAGCGATGGCCTGATGCCCGAAGCAAACACCCAACAAAGGCTTCTTCGCAGCGTCACATTTTCGAATAAACTCCAACAGGTCCGGCATGAATGCGTGATCATCAAGCACGCTCAACGGGCTGCCTGTGATCATATAGGCATCCTGCTCATCAACATCAGCAGGCACTTCTCCACCTATCGTCATGTAGATGCGATATCTGAAACGTTCTTCCTGCTCGTCAAAGAGATCTCGAAAACGATGTGCATCATCAGGAAACGCATCGCCAACTTCCACGCTCTTGTCGTGATTGGTTTGCAAAATCCCGAGATTGATACGGTCCATTTGGTGATACTGCCTTGATTAATTTGGGATGAAGGGGCCGAAACCGTGCCGACCCCTTCTCAAGTTGCTTAGTTGCCGATGATTTCGCCAAGCTCGGCATTCTTTGCCCGGTCAGCTTCAATGCGTGCAGCCGATTCAGCCTGGTCCTGCCAATAGACCCGGGCCCCGGTTTCCTGCATCAGCTTTTGCGCTTCTTCGCCAGCCATGGTCGCCTTGGCAATGGATGCAATCTTGTCGATTACTCCTTGCGGCGTACCCTTTTTGACAAACAGACCATTCCACAATTCAAGATCATTGATGCCTGATTGCGCGGCAAGCGTCTGGACACCATCGAGTTTTGCGATTGGCTCTGAACCGATATTTGCCAATACATTGATGTCACCAAGGCAGGGTTCAATCAGCGCAAGCGTGGTGTTGATCACATCCGCATCCCCTGAAGAAAGTGTATTACAATCCAGTAGGTCAAACGCTGAATCATCCGCAAACTCGAAACCCATCTTCTTTGCAGCAGCAAAGCTCGCACGGGTTGGCGTCAGGCCTGCACCAAAGTGGCCAAGAACAACATCATTGTCTTTCGCATGTGCCGCCAGCTCCGACATGTTGGAATAGGGCGCATCACCTTTGGCGGCGAGAACGAATGGATAGGTAAGAAAGATGCCAACGGGCGTGAAGCTGTCTTTCTCAATACCGATATCAATATTTGGGCCAACAATCGGAACACCAATCACAAATGAGCCGACCATGGAACCATCTGCGGGACCGTTCAGAACTTCCAACGCTCCGGGAAACGGACCATCACCACCACCAGGTTTGTTAACTACAGATGCTGGCTTGCCGGTTGCTTCCTGCATGTCGGCGGCGATCATGCGTGTGAGGATGTCTTCGAAATCACCTGGAGGCCAGGGTACGATAAACTGTACAGGACCTTCCGGGTATTCGGCCTGAACGGGCGCACCCATTCCCAGTGCCATTGAAGCCACAATCGCGGCGGTTGCTAAAAGCTTTTTCATATTTACCTCCCTGAAAAGCTCAAAATTTCAATACTCAAGTTTCTTCTGCCTGAACGAAGTCCAGACAATAAATGCCAATATACAGACAATCGCTACTGCAAGTGTTCCTGATACCGGTCGATTAAACAAGTCTGAGAGTTCCCGGATCTGCCCTGCCCCGGCAGTCAGGCGCTCCAAAATGATTGACCCCAAAACCAGACCCAACACCACCGGAACCAGCGGCCAATCAAGGCGCCTCATGATAAAACCGATATAACCAAACAGCGCTGCAAAGAGACAATCCGCAAGACTGTTTCGGATCGAAAACACACCGACGAATGACAACATCATAATCAGGGTGCCAAGGAAACAATTTGGTATGTAGATCATTTTCGCGATATGGCGGGTTGAGAACAGCAGCGTTGCCAACACAAGCACATTGATCACCAACAGGGCGAAAAACAGGCTGAACAAAAAGTCCGGGTTGTTTTCAAAAATATCCGGTCCCGGCTTAATGCCCGCATCAAAGAAGACTACCATCATCATTGCAGTCAGTGCTTCCCCCGGAACACCGAGCGCCAATAGGGGAATCATTGCAGCCGCCGGCACAGCATTGTTGGCTGTTTCCGACGCGATCAATCCCTCAGGAGAACCGTGGCCAAACTTTGCAGGTTCTTTTGAAAGTGCACGCGCAGTTGAATAGCTGAAAAACTGTGCAACGAACTCTCCAACGCCCGGGATAATTCCCATGATCGTGCCATAGCAGGCAGAGAAAAGAGCCGTCAGACGATTTCGCCCAAGTTCCACAAACCCGCGCAAAACACCGCCTTTCAATCGAGCTTCGGGCGGATCACTGTCTTTGCCAATCATCAGGATCAGCGATTGGCTGATGGCGAAAATTCCGACAATGACCACGATTAGGTTAAAACCGGAAAACAGATATTCGATATCAAACGTGTAACGGTCAATCTGGCGTGTGGACTGCCTGCCGACCAGTGCAATCATGAACCCAAATGCAAATAGCAATGCGGCAAGACCCATGGTTTGGCGATGAGCGGCAATCAGCAGGACGCCGCCCAGAACCGCTGCCATCAGGATGTCCCGCTGGCCAAACAGGGCGCCGAGGTCTTTCAGGTATGGGCCAAACGCGAACAGGGCAGTCAATGCCGCCAGTATTGAAAAACACCCGCCAAAAAAGGAAGCAGAATAGGCGAGCGACAGCCCCCTCGCCGCTTCTCCACGGCGGGTCATCGCGTAACCATCATATGTTGTCAGGGCATTCACAGGAGTACCCGGAGTATTGATCAGAATGGCAGGGATGGCACCACCATACATGGACGAGCCATAGACACCCAGTAGCAAGACAAGACTGACCAAGTCATCAAGGAATACTGTTGCCGGAAGCAGAATTGCAATTGCGATAGCCGGGCCAATCCCAGGCACTGCACCGATAATAAGGCCACCGACAGACCCGATCAAAATCGCGATCAACACGTTGATCTCAAGTAAATTCGAAATGCCGATAATAAGTGCTTCCATGGAACCCTTTAAAAATATGACAACATGAAAGACTTAATTGCGACAGGCAATTGATCATACAGCCAGATCGATACCGGCGTTTTGATCTGAAGCAATGTGCGGAAAACGAGAACTATCGCCGTGCTCGAAAGCAGGCTGATCCCGATCCATTTTTTGGTTCGATACCCAAGCCGCCAGGTCAGGAACTGTCCAAACAGCACAGTTGAAACCAAATATCCCAAGATCGGAACGATCAAGGTATAAGCGATGAAATAGGCAACAAATTCAAGCGCTCTTGCCCATTGCTCAAGCTCATAGTTGAGTTTCGTGGGAAGATGAAACCGTTTGCGCCAATGATGCGCAACAACCGAATTTCGCATGTTCCAGGCAGCAGCCGGAACAAAAACCAGAAGGCACAACATGGGAGCAATCCACGATTGCTTCAAAATACGCCCAAACCGCGTTACACGTCCTTCCACATCGATCATGCCCAATTGGTGTAAGAGGTAAGTCCCAAACTCATCCGGCAGTTTGCGCTTCTCCCAACCGGTTTCTGTCCAGAAAAACGCAAGAAAGAACATGGCCAGCACTAAGAGTAGTCCAGAGAACAAAAGGTCACCACGCTGACGCTTGAAACTGAAAAGGTTTTCCACTTTCACCTTCTTATCCGGCGGACACTCGCTTTTGAAAGCTGATCCGAAATGTTCATCAGACCAATATTCAGCACTATTGGGATCCTGCTCAGCAAACAGAAAGAGTTCGTTTTCCGCAGTGGATGGATCTGCCGCGCTCATAATTTGATCCACGCGGTTTTCTTGTTGGTAAACTTGTCAAACGCGAGGAGAGACTTGTCTTGCCCGTTGCCAGATTGCTTGTGACCACCAAGCGGCACCGTACCATCAGCGCCACCATATGTATTGACATGAACCACTCCGGTACGAATGGCAGCGACCATCCGGTGCGCCCGGCTGAGATTGTCTGTCCAAACGCCCGAAGCAAGACCAAGATCTGAGTCATTTGCGAGAGCAATTGCTTCTTCCTCACTCTCAAACGGAGTGACGGACAAAACGGGCCCAAACACCTCATCTCTGAAAAGAGAACTCTGTGGCGCAACATTGTTGACAATTGTTGGCTCCACATAAAAGCCACCGCTCTGAGGCAATGCCTGATTGCCTCCAGTTATTATCTCAAGACCCTCCGATTTCGTTCGTTCAATATATGACAATACTTTTGACAAATGATCGCTGGAGTTCAGGGCTCCCATCTGTGTTTTCAAATCAAGAGGATCACCCAGCTTCATTGCTTCCGCCAGTTCGCGTATGCGCTGCACGAACTCCGACTGAATATCCTTTTGAACCAACAACCGCGAGCCCGCGACACAAACCTGTCCCGCATTTCGAAAAATCCCGGAGACAACCGCCCTTGCCGCTTCCTCCAGTTTTTCACTATCCGCAAACACAATGTGTGGGCCTTTGCCACCCAATTCCAGATACACTCTTTTGAGATTTGACTGAGCGGAATATTCCAGCAGTTTGCGCCCAACAAACCCGGAGCCGGTGAAGGCCAACACATCCACATCCATAGATTGTGCAAGTGCCTTTCCGGTCACCGCACCACTTCCGGTGACAACATTCAATACGCCTTCCGGCAATCCAGCCTCATGTGCCAGTTGGCACATCTTGATAAGGGAAAGAGACGCCGTCTCGGAAGGCTTGAGGACCACACTGTTTCCCAGCGCCAATGCCGGTCCGATTTTCCAGGCACCGATCATCAATGGAAAATTCCATGGAATAATCGCGCCAACAACTCCAACCGGTTCCGTGTGAACCAGCCCCAAAACATCACCAGGTGTGTTGGCGATGTCGCCATACACCTTGTCGAGCGCCTCGGCATAATATCGGATCGTGGCAGCAGCGGACAAAGGTTCGGCCTTATAGGCCATCGATATTTCAGTGCCATTGTCGCGCACGCCAAGAACAGCCAGTTCCAATGCATTGGCTTCAATGAGATCAGCCCATTTATAAAGGACATTTTTCCGAGCAGCAGGTGCCTGTTTTGCCCATAAACCCTTCTCAAATGATTTCCGCGCGACCGATACCGCCAGATCAACATCTGCTGTGTCCGCTTGCGGAATCGTGGAAAGGACAGAGCCATCAATCGGCGATATGACAGCAAGGGTTTCGCCATTGACTGAGGGAATATTGCGGCCATCAATCAGCAATGATTGCGGTGAAATCGCTTCGTGGCGCAATGTGTCAATGGCGCATTGGTCCACCAAATCCCTCCCAGAATAAAGGTTCATTATATGAACCAGTGGTGTCATTTTTATATTGACGCGGACTAATGTTGCTGTCAACCTTACATGCGATTGGAGGTGAAAGTTTCAGAATGGCAACAGTTCAAAATGCACTTGGATTGCTTAATCTGTTTTCGCCAAACCAGCCAGAGATTGGCCTCACGCAGTTCAAAAATCTCAGCGGCTTTGATAAAGGAACAACCAATCGCTATCTCAAATCTCTGAAATCCCTGGGCTTTCTGGAGCAGAACACCGAAACAAAAGCATATCGCCTTGGACCTGCCATCGTGCGTCTAGCGGCCATTCGCGAACAAACCTTCCCGGTTTCCCGCGTTGCAGAAATCCATGTGAATGAACTTGCGGGTCAAACCGGAGAATTGGTACACGCGTCTCTTTATACTGACAATGGCATGTCGCCACTCTATCATTTTGATGGTGGTATTTCAGGAGCAAGGGTCGGGTTTGATCCTGCAGAAATCCTTCCACTGCATGCCACATCATCCGGCATAGCCTTATTGGCATTCGGCGCACCGGAAATTCTGGCATCTCTTTCAAAGTCAAAACTGGAGAAGTTCACCAGTCAGACAGACACAAGCTTTGATGCGGTAAGACAAATCGTTGGGAAGGTAAAAGAGCTTGGCTTTGCCCATATGAGCCAATCCTATGAAGCGGAAGTAACATCCGTCGCGCTACCCTTTTTTGACGGTTCGGGCACTGCAATCGGAACGATATCGGTTGCAACCCCCCAATTCAGGATGACGGAAGAGTTCAAGATCAGCGTCTTGTCAAAAGCAGTCAACACAAGCCGTGCAATAACCTCGGAGATTGGTGGTATGACACCCGAGCAGCTCAACCGGAAATGGACCTTAATTCAAACAGAAGCGGAAGCCTTATGAAAGACTCGAACTTTCTGAAAGAAAACAATGCACGTCATTTATGGCACCCAATGGCTCACCCTGCGGAGATGCAGGCAAAACCGCCCGCAATCATTACAGGTGGTGAAGGATGTTCCATAACAGACGTTGACGGCAATGAGTTGATTGATGGAGTCGGTGGTTTGTGGAATGTTAATCTTGGCTATTCCTGCGATCCGGTGAAAGCGGCGATTGCCAGCCAGCTGGACCAATTGCCCTATTACTCGACCTTCCGCGGAACCACCAATGACAAGGTGATAGAACTCAGCTACATGCTGCAGGAGTTTTTTGCACCAGAAGGGATGAAACGGTGTTTCTTCACCTCCGGTGGATCAGACAGCGTGGAAATCGCTCTGCGGCTCGCAAGACAGTTCCATAAAGTGAACGGAGAGCCCGGGCGAATAAAATTCCTCAGCCTTAAGAAGGGATATCACGGCACACATACCGGCGGTGCATCGGTCAATGGCAATGCGAATTTCCGAACACAATACGAACCGCTGTTGCCGGGCTGCTATCACATACCTGCACCCTACACCTATCGAAATCCGTTCAACGAAGCCGATCCCGAAAAGCTGTCAGCACTGTGTCTCGCGGCACTGGAAAACGAAATTGTCTTCCAGGGACCGGAGACCATTGCAGCTTTCATCATGGAGCCGATTCTGGGTGCTGGCGGCGTCATTCCACCACACAAGTCTTTTATGCCCGGCGTTCGAAAAATCTGTGACGAGTACGGAATTTTGCTGATTGCGGATGAAGTTATCACCGCATTTGGGCGCACTGGCGCCTGGTCCGGATCCCGGCTTTGGGGCGTTAAACCAGACCTCATGTGCACGGCGAAAGCCATTACAAACGGTTATTTCCCGTTCGGTGCGGTGATGATCAATGACACACTTGCCGATGTTTTTGAAAGTGACACATCCGGTAAGGGAGCGATCGGATCAGGCTATACATATTCAGGTCACCCGGTCGGTGCAGCAGCTGCCATTGTTTGCCTTCGGGAGACCGAAAAACTGCAGGTTCATCAGAATGCCGCCGAACGTGGCTTAGAGCTATACCAGGGTCTACTTGATCTAAAGAGCAAGCATGAACTGATTGGTGATGTACGGGGCGGGCATGGGCTGATGTGCGCGATGGAGTTGGTTAGCAACCACGATACCAAGGAAGTCGCTGACAAGGAAACAATCTCGCGTTTTTATCAGGAAACCTACAAACGCGGCACGATGATCCGTATCTCGGGACCTAACGTTATCTTATCGCCACCTTTGGTGATCAGTGCCAGTGAAGTTTCATCTATGCTCAATGCAATGGATGACGCCTTCGCAACCATAAAGTAGTGAGCTGAAGCATGGAAAACCAAATCATATTGCTCGGCACCAAAGGCGGACCTGCTGTGCGTCAAGGCGGTGCAATGCCAACGGCATCACTGCTGCAAATGGACGGCAAAACCATGGTCATCGATTGTGGCATCGGTCTAACGCGCAGCATCGCCGATGCAGGTGTCAGACTGTTGGATGTGGATGCCATATTCATTACCCATCTTCATTCCGATCATCTACTTGAACTTGGCCCCTTGATTTATACGATATGGACGACTGGCCTGACACGAAAAATCCCGGTTTACGGTCCCATAGGCATACAGGAATACTGGGATGGTTTCATGAAATCCATGGATTTTGATCATGAAATCAGGATTGCCGATGACGGTCGCTCACCTTTGACAGAGATGGTGGAAATCAATGTGTTTGGTGAGGGTTCGGTTACCAAGTTTTCAGAGATCGAGATTTCTGCCCTGCGCGTTGACCATCCGCCGGTAACCGAATGCTACGCATTGCGGTTTGATGGCACCACACATTCAGTCGTCTTCTCTGCTGACACATGTTATTTTCCGCCTCTGGCAGAATTTTCCAAAGGCGCAAATGTACTGATTCACGAGGCAATGCTCGAGGAAGGTGTCCAGAGCATTCTGGATCGAACACCAGGCGCTACCTCACTGGAGCAGCACTTGCGTGCAAGCCATACGATGGCACCGGATGTCGGACGTATCGCGCATGACGCAGATGTTGGCTTGCTTGTCCTGAACCATCTGATTCCGGCAGATGATCCCGCCTTTGACGACAGCCACTGGCAGGAAGCCGTATCCCAAACATGGCAAGGCCCCATCCTGGTTGGCAAAGATGGCATGAAAATCAGCTTGAAAGATGCATCCTGAAATGTCGACTGAAAAGACAATATTGGTTATTGGCACCTACGACACCAAGGATGATGAACTCAACTATATTGGCGACACGATAAGGGATCAGGGTGGAAAGGTATTGTCTATGGACGTTAGCGTTCTGGGTGATCCTTTAAAACCGGCAGACTATTCAAAACACGATGTTGCAGCGGCAGCATCGCACACAATCGCTGAAATCATTGGCTATGGAGATGAAAATCTGGCCATGCAGGCAATGGCAAAGGGTGCAAGCCTTCTTGCCGCGCGTATGTTTGGAGAAGGCCGATTTGACGGTGTCATCATTCTCGGCGGCAGCATGGGCACAGATTTGGCATTGGACGTATGTGCCGCGCTACCCCTCGGTGTGCCGAAATATATAGTCTCAACGGTTTCGTTCTCGCCAATGTTGCCACCGGAACGCATCGCCGCGGATACCCAGATGATATTGTGGGCTGGCGGTCTTTATGGCCTCAACTCGGTTTGCAAAGCGTCTTTGAGCCAGGCAGCCGGAGCGGTTTTGGGCGCGGCACGTGCTGTTGAACCGTTGGATAAATCCAAGCCTTTGATTGGCATGACCTCCTTTGGCAAGACTGTTTTGACTTACATGGTTTCGCTAAAACCGGCTTTGGAAGCGCGCGGCTTTGAAGTCGCTGTTTTTCACGCAACCGGCATGGGAGGACAGGCCTTTGAGAGCCTTGCAGCAGAAGGCGCATTTGCTGCAGTTCTCGATTTCGCACCCCAGGAGGTCGGAAACCATTTGATGGGCTCTTCCATTAGCGCAGGCCCGGACCGAATGACCAGCGCCGGAAAATACGGCATTCCGCAGATGATATCGATCGGCTGCTACGACCTTGTCGACTTCGTTACCTGGCAAAACGCACCTGACAGGGTTAAAGGGCAGGAATCGCACGCCCATAACAGATTACTGTCTTCTGTCATGATGACGCCAGACCAACGACGGGAAATGGCACGGGCAATGTGCGACAAACTTCGCAAGGCCAAAGGGCCAACCACTTTCCTCCTGCCATTGGAAGGCGGAAATGAATGGGATCGAGAAGGAGGCCCATTATCAGACCCTGATGGTTTGGAAGCGTTTGTTGATGAGTTGCAAACGAACCTGCCCGGGAATGTAAGCCTCGTTACGGTTGAAGCACATATCAATGATGCTGCATTCTCAAGCGCCGCACTGGAGATTTTCGACAACTGGCTTGGTGACGGCACAATTTCCAATCCAACGAAAACCGCATGACATGACACGTTCAACCGCTGAACTTCTCGCATTAAGGGAGAAATTGCTTGGGCCCAATGTCCCAACGTTTTATCAGGAGCCGGTACATTTCGTGAAAGGCGAAGGTGTCTGGCTGTGGGATCAGGATGGCCGGAAATATCTTGATTGCTATTACAATGTGCCACATGTGGGTCATTGCAACCCGCGCGTTACCGAAGCAATTTGCCGCCAGGCGAGAACACTGAACACCCATACACGATACCTGCACGACGGAATTCTTGATTATGTCGAGAAGCTGACCGGAACCATGGCCCCGTCATTAAACGCTGCCATTTTGACCTGCACCGGTTCAGAGGCAAACGATGTGGCGTTGCGCATCGCAGAAGCAGTTACCGGAAACCGCGGCATAATCGGGACAGATGCCACATACCACGGCAATACGTCGCTCGTGAGCCAATCCAGCCAATCAAATACCCCCAGTGCAGGTTTTGGCTTGGGTCAGTATTTTCGGTTTGTTGAAGCGCCGGACAGCTACCGCAAACCCGACCTGGACGGCAATTTGTTTGCGAGCGCTGTTTCAGAACAAATCGCAGAGCTGCAAAAGGATAGGACCGGTTTTGCCGCACTACTGGTCTGCCCCTATTTTCTAAATGAAGGCTTCCCCGATAATCCGGACGGGTGGTTAAAGCCAGCCGCGAAGGTCGTCAAAGATGCAGGGGGGCTTCTGATCTGCGATGAGGTACAATCGGGGTTTGGGCGAACCGGCTCTCACTTTTGGGCACATGAAAAAATGGGAGTTGTCCCGGATATCGTAACCCTTGGAAAACCGATGGCCAATGGCCACCCGGTTGGAGCAGTGGTAGCAAATCGTGATGCAATAGCAGAGTTTCGACAAGGCTATCGTTACTTCAACACATTCGGCGGAAATCCGGTGTCATGCGCTGCCGCGATGGCCGTACTGGTGGAGCTCGAGAAAGCGCGTTTGCAATCCAATGCTGCATCTGTGGGGGCTTATGCCAGAAAAAGATTGGAAACCTTAAAGGAGAAACACGCGGCAATTGGGGATGTACGGGGTTCAGGCCTGATTTTTGGCGCGGAGATGGTGCTGGATCAACAAGCAAAGCTGCCAGCAAGCGAGTTCACAGACAAAGTCATCAACGAGATGCGAAATCGGGGGATCATTCTTTCAAAACTGGGCCGGCACAAGAACACCCTCAAGATTCGACCCCCGATGCCCTTTTCGAAAGAGAACGCAGACCTGCTCTTCGATACGCTGGACGATGTTCTTGAAAAAAC